>CAZAQZ010000044.1:0-12192 GCA_964487175.1 uncultured Verrucomicrobiota bacterium
ACCTCTTCGCAGGGGTTGCAGACACTGCGGACGTTCGTAGGGGTATTGGCGAAGGAAGAGCGCGATTTGCGGATGCAGAAACTGCAGTCTGAGGTGGTGAATTTCAGCAGCGCGTACGGATGCGTGCGCAAAGTGGACGAGGAGGAAACCGGAGGGCCAGTCGCCAGCCGTGTCAATTTGAGGACAGCGGCAAATAAGCTCAGGGATTTCGTCATTCTTTCCTCCGGCCCGCTGGCCAGGGTGGATCTGCGGTCGGCTCGGACGGTTTCGGCCAGCACGGTGCTGGTGGACGCCGCCCCGGTGGACCCCCATCAGGACGAAGTGGTCGGGCCCTGCAATTAGCGGCAGGGCTCGGACTGTGGGGGGCCGATTCCCGGAGCGCAAGGCTTCGGAATGGATTGGCACGCCCGGGTTTGGATTTGGAGGAAACAAATGAGCCCATCAATTCAGTGCCAACCTGTGCCAGCATCGGCATCACTGCCAGATTAGAACGAATTCCTGTTGACAAGATGCTATGCATATGGCATACCCTGGGGGATGTAGATGAATGCGTTGTGCATGCGATTGCGAGTTGTCCGACCCGGCTCACCGGGAGGGGTGCCCTCCAAACGGCGGGGTGGCGGACATCATATCGGACAATTCAGGGGGGCCAATTAAGCCCGATGGAAGCTAATTAAGCCAAATTAAGGCTAATTAAGGTTTAAATTTTTTCTGGAGAACCGAATGAGCTGCCATGGCGAGTCCACCCGGCAAATTTTACCGGGAAAGACGACGGTAATCTGTGTCCACTGGTCGTGTGGCGGCAAGTCTCTCTTCCCCCGGGAGCCTGGCACATTGCGTAAGACCCGTTGCCGCCCATTCAAGAGATGACAGGCAGGAATTGAAAAAGTACCGCTACGGACGATTTCAGACGTTTGCAAATCTGTGCATCCGCATGGATAATGATTCCATATGAAGCGACAGAATCCGGGCACACACCAAAAGGCGCTGCAGATTAATATCGACGCGGCGAAGTACGGGACGTTTGCGGAAATCGGCGCGGGCCAGGAGGTCGTGCGCTGGTTCTTCCAGGTCGGGGGCGCGGCGGGCACCGTTGCGAAAACAATTTCGGCCTATGACATGAGCGTTAGCGACGCGATCTATGGTTCCAGCGACCGTTATGTCAGCCGCCAGCGGCTCAAGCGGATGCTGGACTACGAGTACAACCTGCTTCTGGAACGGCTGGACAAGACGCGCGGGGACAAGAACACCTTCTTCGTGTTTGCCGACACCGTGACCGCGCGCAGTTTCACGCGTCACGAGGATGGGCAGGGTTGGATGGGCATCCGGTTTCAGGCGGAGCCGCACGCCGAAGCCTCGGAAATCATCATCCATGTGCACATGTCCGACCACGAGAACATCCGCGAGCAGGAGGCGTTGGGCATCGTTGGCGTCAACCTGATCTATGCGGCGTTCACCTATCTCCATGATCCGGCCACGGTGATCGAGTCCTTGATGGATGACTTGACCCGTGACCGCATTGAGATCGACATGATTAAGTTTTCCGGGCCGGCATTCGCCAAGGTGGACAACCGCCTCATGGCGCTGCAGCTGGTCCAGCAGGGAATGAGCGACGCGGCGTTGTTTACGGTGGACGGGGAGGTCGTGCAACCCTCCGAAGTGCTCTACAAGAAACCGGTCTTGATTGAGCGCGGCAGCTTTCGTCCGGTGACGAATGTGACTTTTGACATGTTGCACAGCGCGCAGGCGCAGTTGCGTCGTGATCCCAAAATGCAGGGGGACATGATCGTGGTGATGGAGATGACGCTGCGTAATTTGCTGTCGGAAGGGATCATCGATCACCGGGACTTTCTCGCGCGCGTCGATATCCTGGGCGCGCTCGGCCACACGGTGATGATTTCCAGTTTTGCGCGGTTTCACAGGGTCACCACCTATCTCCGCCAGTACACGCAGAACCTGATCGGGATGGTGGTGGGCGTGCCGACGTTGCTGGAGATTTTTGAGGAGAAATATTACACCGACCTTGCAGGCGGGATTCTCGAGGCGCTCGGGCGCTTGTTCAAGGGCGACGTGAAACTGTACGTGTACCCGATGAAGAACGTTGCGACGGGCGAGCTTGTCACGGCGGAGAACCTGAAGGTCGCCTCGCAACTGCGCTATCTCTATGCCCATTTGCGGGAAAACGAATTCGTCGAGGCGATCCAGGATTACAAGGCCGAGGGACTGGGTATTTTCCCGCGCGACGTGCTGGCGGCGATCCAGCGTGGCGATTCAAAATGGGAAACGATGGTGCCTGAGATGGTCGTCCAGACCATCAAGGACCGCAAGCTGTTTGGTTACAAGCCCGACGGTGTATGAGTTTTTCTCATGCCGGAGCTCGATTCAGTCCAGAAACAGGCGCAGGCGCAGTTCGACAAACAAAGCGAACGCTACGGTAACGGCCACATCCTCGCCGATGTGAATGATGTGAAGGCTGTCCTGGCCCGCGTGCCCCGAACTCAGGGGCGCAAGGCGCTCGATATTGCCACCGGCACGGGCCATACCGGTTTATATCTCGCGAGCCAGGGCTGGCAGGTCATGCTCGCCGACATTTCGCAGGCGATGCTGGACCGCGCACTCGCCACGGCGAAGGAACGGGGCCTGACCGTCGAGACGCGTCAGCATACCGCCGAGGCGTTTCCCTATCAGGACGAAACGTTTGATCTTGTCACCTGCCGCGTGGCGGCCCATCACTTCAGCTCGCCGGAAAAATTTGTGCGCGAGACGGCGCGCGTGCTCAAACCGGGCGGGGCATTCATCTTGATTGATGGTTCCGTGGAGGACGGCCAGCCTGAAGTGGAGGACTGGCTGCATCAAGTCGAGAAACTCCGCGACCCCAGCCACGGACGCTTTCTCACGCCCAACGGCTGGTCGCGGCTTTGCCAGCAGGCCGGCCTGCGCGTAGCTTCTGCCGAGTTACATCCGTTCAAGCAGCCGGATTTGAATTGGTATTTTGAGACGGCAGCGACCTCACCAGAGAATCGCGCGAAAGTGTTGGAATTGGTGCGCACCGCGCCCCCCAGCGTCCGCTCCTTGCTCAGGCTGGGTGAAGAAGACGGCAAGATCGTTTGGTGGTGGCAGCGGCTGACGTTGCTGGCAGTGAAGGACTGAACCGGCGCGATTTCCTACCACAGCTCGTTCGGCCCTTGTGGGACTGAGATGGAAGAAACAGCTTCGAGGGAGCGCGGGCCGTATTGCGGACGCAATTGCGCGTTGTCGTCGAGGAACTGGGCGCGCCACGCGGAGTACGCGGTTACGATTTCATCAAACTCCGCGCGTGAACTGAGTTTCACGACACGGCGGTTGAAGTCGGTTACCGGACCAAAGCGCTTGGCGTATTCGATGGCGACTTTGCGGAACTTGAGGCAGCCATGTTCCTCGCCGAATACTTCCACCATTAAATCGAGATGACGGCGCATGACAATAATGCGTTCTTCGAAGCTGGGTTCGCGCAGCAATTCGCCCGTGGCCAGATAATGCGCGGTGTGCTGGAAAATCCACGGATTGTAGAATGCGCCGCGGCCGATGCTGATGGCAGCACAACCCGTTTGCTCGAACATCGTTTTCGCCGCCTGTGGTGTGGTGATGTCGCCGTTGCCAACGACTGGGATTATTTTCACTGCCTGCACGACCGCGCGGATACCCACAATGTTCACGCGACCTGAAAAGCCTTGCTGGCGCGTTCGCCCGTGAACGGTGATCGCCGCCACGCCGATGTCTTCCAGCGCGCGCGCCAATTCGGGGGCGGTGATGTTGTCATCGTCCCAGCCCAACCGCATCTTGCAGGTGATGGGAATCTTCACGGCTTCAACCATTGCTTTCACCATGCGCGCGGTTTTCCCGTGGTCGGTCATCAATGCTGAACCGCCGCCGTTACGGCAGACTTTCCTCACGGGGCAACCCATATTGACGTCCACGACGTCGAGGCCAATCGATTCGAGCAACAACGCTGCGTCGCGCATTTCCTCCGGCACGGTGCCGTACAATTGCGCAGCCAATGGCCGGTCCTCCGGGCGCGTCTCAATCAGTTGATGGGCTTTTCGATTGCGTTCGATCAGCGAACGCGCGTTGACAAGGTCCGTCGTGCACAAGCCGACGCCGCCAATGTCGCGAATGATGAGGCGGAAGGGCAGGTTGGTGTAACCCGCCAATGGCGAGAGAAACAAATTGGACGAAAACTGCTGTTGCCCGAACGAAATGCCCATTGGTAGATGATTTATAACGACTTTCGGCGGTATTGCGAGCTTGGAGTGGCTGAAACTACGGGCGCAAATTGGGGTTCTGCTGGATGAATTCTTCGAGTTTGCGTTGGAGGGCGAGGGGCATTTCGACTTCAGGGCAACCGTGCGAGTGGGTCAGCTGAATCGTGCGGCGGTAACCGTCCACGTAACTCAGACACGGCGGACAGTCACTAATGTGGTTCTCCAGCTTCTTCTGAGTCTGCGGGTCAAGCTCGCCTTCAACAAACTCGAAAAGAAGTCGTTCCGTATGGCTGCAACCAAATCCCCCGAAATGAAGAATCCTGTCCAAAATCATCCGAATCTTGTCTTGTGCCATAACGTTGTTAACTCTTCCTCACTTCCACGATGCGGGTTTGACAGGACCACTTTTCAGAAGTCCAGGAAACGGCAATCTTCATTCCACGCGTGATGTGCGTCCCGTGACGCTGTGTTGCAAACAAGCAATTGGGCAATGATTCCGGATCAGATTGCGGCGTCAACAGGGGCGTGCGTAGCTCATCCTGCCCGGGAAGCACGCCGATTAAATTGGGGGATCGTTTCGTCACGGGGTTCGGGCTACCTCGAGTGCTTCGAGCGACCAAGTCGCGTGTCGGCATTTGTCCTATGCACCATAGTCCGTAGTCTTAGATGTATCTGGAACCGCGAAGTTTCGGGTTTTCGTTGCAAATTCGTAACCTTCGCGCCCGGTGCATCCAGTCCCATGACAATGACTTATGTATTGGCAGTTCCCTTCAAATACGGCTCCAGCGCCTTGCGCAGCGCCAGTCTCGCGCGATGTAGCCGGCTCTTGACCGCCGGCACCGTCACGCCCATTGTAGCGGCGATTTCTTCCATCGACAGGTCGTCCACATCGGCCAGTTGCACGGTTGTGCGGTACGGTTCCTCCAACGCCTCAATGGCCCTGCGGACCCTGTCCCCGAGCTCATCCCGCTGCACCGTGGCATCCGGAGACTCGCCCGGGTCGGCCAGTTGAATCACCGGCAGATCGTGATCGGGGCCGGAATCCTCCAAGGGGACGTTCTGCTCGAATTTCTTGTTCTTGCGCAACCGCATCAGCGCCGCGTTGGCGGTGACGCGGTACAACCACGTGGAAAAACTGGACCGGCTTTCGAACGTGCCGATCTTGTTCCAGATGGTAATCAGCGCATCCTGCATGACATCCTGCGCGTCGGTTTCGTTGCGGGTGATTTGCAGGGCCACACCATACAACTTCGACCCGTGCAGGCGCAGCAACTCCTCCAGGGCGCTCTTGTTGCGCGCCTTGAGCCGTTCCACCAGTGCCGCGTCCTGCTGCGGCGCCTGTTCGTCGGTCGCCGTTGCCATAGAAGTGACGGCACGATTGCAGAATTTGAATGCCCCGGCCAGTAAAAAAGTTGTGCCATGCCAAAACCATCCTTGTGATAAGCTGGCGCATGAATCGATGGACACGGCGTCCGGGTGTTTTTGCTGCAATCGCTGTGCTATGGTGTGTCACGAGGTCGCCTGCGGTCGCCGAAGATCAAACCAACAACACAGTCGCCATGAGTTCACGGAAAGAGGAACGCAAACCAAATCGGCTCATCCACGAAAAGAGTCCGTACCTGCTCCAGCACGCCTACAATCCCGTGGACTGGTATCCATGGGGCGATGAGGCATTCGCAAAGGCGCGCAAGGAGAACAAGCCGATCTTCCTGTCGATTGGGTACTCGACCTGCCATTGGTGCCACGTCATGGAGCATGAGTCGTTCGAAAACGACGAGATCGCCGCGCTGATGAACCGCTATTTTGTCAGCATCAAGGTTGACCGCGAGGAACGCCCCGACATCGACAAGATCTACATGACCGCTGTGCAGGCGACTACCGGCTCGGGTGGCTGGCCAATGAGTTGCTGGCTCACGCCTGAGTTGAAGCCGTTCTATTGCGGCACCTATTTCCCGCCCGAATCCAAATACGGCCGGCCTGGGTTCAGTGAATTGATCGAGCGCATCCACAACGTATGGGAAGCCAATCGCACTGGGGTCGTTGCACAGGCTGACCAAATCACCGCGGCCATCACCCAGTTTGCCACCGTACGCGCTGGCAATGGGGACGTGAAGCTGGACGATGCGCCGTTGCGACTGGGTTTGGAACAGTTTCGCGGTTCGTACGATGAAGTGCACGGCGGATTCGGTGGCGCGCCGAAGTTTCCGCGGCCTGTCTCACTGAATTTTCTGTTGCGCGAGTACGCGCGCTCGGGCGATGCACGGGCGCGCGACATGGCGCTGCACACGTTGCGCGCAATGGCCGAGGGTGGGATGTTCGACCAACTCGGTGGCGGGTTTCACCGCTACAGCGTGGACGAGCGCTGGCTGGTGTCGCATTTCGAGAAGATGCTCTACGACCAGGCGCAACTGGTCTCCAGTTATATTGACGCCCACCAAATCACGCACGATCCGTTTTATGCCGATATCGCCCGGCGCACCTGCGATTACGTGTTACGCGACATGACGAGTCCCGATGGCGGATTTTATTCAGCGGAAGACGCCGACAGCGAGGGCGTTGAAGGTAAATACTACGTGTGGACGCATGACGAGATCGACACGATCATCGGTGACAAGGAGAAGAGCGAAGCTTTCTGTCGTTACTACGGTGTCGAGCCCGACGGCAACTGGGAGCACGGCAACAATGTGTTGCACGTCACTTCCGAAACCAACGGGGGCGCCGCATTGGAAGAGGGACGCAAGAAACTCTTTGCGGCGCGTGAGAAACGGATTCGGCCTCATCGCGACGAGAAGATACTGACCGCTTGGAATGGATTAATGATCTCCGCGCTGGCCCGTGCGGCGCAGACGCTGGACGAGCCTCGCTATCGACAGGCCGCCGAGCGCGCCGCGCAGTCCATTCTGAAGAATCGTTACCGCGACGGCAAACTACTCCGCACGGAGACCATCCCCGCGATGGTCGAGGATTACGCCTTCTTCGCGAACGGCCTGCTCGACTTGTACGAAGCTGATTTCGATCCGCAATGGCTGCTCACATCGGTCAAGTTGTCCGACACGATGCTCGATTCATTTTACGATTCAGCCAGCGGCGGTTTTTTCCAAACCGACGGACGCGATGCCAGCGTGCTCGTGCGATCGAAAGAGGACTACGACGGCGCCGAGCCAAGCGGCAATTCGATGGCGACGCTGCTCCTGTTGCGACTATCCCAATTCACGGACAACGATCGCTACCGGCAGGCAGCGGACAAGACGCTCGCCTTATTTAATCAACACATGCAGAAAGCGCCCAGCGTCGTGCCGCAAATGCTCTGCGCATTGGATTTCGCCTTGAGCAAGCCGAAACAAATCGTCATTGCTGGCAAACCCGATGCGCCTGAAACACGCGCGTTGTTGCGCGCGGTGTACGACCGTTATCTGCCAAACAAGATTTTGCTGCTGGCCGACGGCGGGGCTGCGCAGAAGGAGCTTGTGAAGCTGCTGTCGTTTTTGGAGGCGATCAAGTCAGTTGATGGAAAACCAACCGCCTACGTATGCGTCAATTACGCCTGCCAGTTGCCCACAACGGAGGCTGCTCAATTGAAGAAGTCCCTTGAGCAAAGCGTGGACGACCGGTAAGATGCGCGGCATGTTTCGCGCGGACGAATTTCTTGATCTGAAGCAGTTTGCGTTTCCGGAATTATTTGATGACTGCGAATTTGTGTGGGACGCGCTGAAGAAGCTGGCGGACTTCGCAAAGAAACGTGTCAAGCCGGCGCAGTTCGGGACGAAGCTTGGCACGCCTTATATTGGCGAAGACGTGATGATCGGGAAGGGGACGGTCATCGAGCACGGTGCCGTGGTCAAGGGGCCGGCGATCATCGGCGAGAACTGCGAGATTCGTTCCAGCGCGTATATCCGGGGCAATGTGATCGTTGGCGACGAGTGCATCCTCGGCAACGCGAGCGAATTCAAGAACTCCATCCTCTTTAACGGCGCCCAGGTGCCGCACTTCAGCTACGTCGGCGATTCGATCCTCGGGTACAAAGGGCACCTCGGCGCAGGCGTGGTGTTGTCAAACGTGAAATCGACCAAGGGCAATGTGACCGTCAAGCACAGCGGAAAGGACATTGACACTGGCTTGCGGAAATTCGGCGCGATCATTGGCGATCACGTGGACGTCGGCTGCAATTGCGTGCTCAATCCGGGGTCGATCATTGGCCGCAACGCGATTCTTTACCCGAACGTGCTGTGGCGCGGTGTGTGTCCCGCCGACAGCGTGGTGAAACTCCGCCAGCAACACGAAGTCGTCCGCCGAAAATGACGCCGATGTTTAGGAAAGCGCTCGGCCTCTTCTTTGTCTGTGGCTATCTGTCCGGCGTCGCTTCCGCCGGATCGTTCCCTGACCAACCTTACTCACTGCTGCCGCAACCCGCGGACGACGGCGTGTTGTTTCAATGCTACGCGCCCGATGCGCGCGCTGTTTATCTGGCGGGGGATTTCAACGCCTGGGCTCATAATGATGGCGGCCGCATCACGGACGCGCAGTTTGCCATGCAGGGGCCGAACACGAACGGCGTCTGGCGCAAGGTGGTGAAGCTCGATCCGGGGACGTACAAATTCAAATTCAATCTCAACGGCGACGCCAGCGGCTGGTTTGCTCCGAACAGCATCGACGAGCACGATGATGACGGCAACGCGGTCCTTCGCGTCGGCCCAGGCGGCGAAATCACGATGCACAGCGCGCGCAATCCGCAATGGAAACCCCAACGCACGGATCGGGGCGTCCTGTTTCAGTTTTACGCCCCTGACGCGTTCATCGTGTACCTGGCAGGTGACTTCAATCGGTGGGGGATGAACAAGAACGGCCTGGTGTCCTTCCCCAATTACGCCCTGTACGGCCCGGATAGCAACGGCGTGTGGCGTGCGGACGTCGGCCTGCCGGCGGGCACGTTCCATTATCAATATGTGATCGACGGAGATCACTGGGTCGCCGATCCCAACGTCGACGAAACGGACAAGGAAGGACACTCCGTGCTGGTGGTGCAATGAGGTGGAGCGCCTTCTTCCTCGCTGCGGTCCTGGCTGGATGCAATCCCGGCAACCAGTCCAATCCGTCGGCGACAACGAATGAACCGGCGCCCGTTTTTCTGCGATACAAGAACGGGCTGTCCACACATCCGTATCCCTTGCTGTTTGACCCTCCTGCGGTGACGAACGAAAGTTCGCAACCCGAAATTGTGAACGGCTCCACGCTTGTCACGGTCGGCGGTGTCTCCGTTACGAACGCCTTGCTGACGATTCAACTCGCCGGGGACGAAGCGCTGTGGGGATTCGGTGAACGGTTCGACGCGTTGAACATGCGCGGCCACGCGATCGAAACGTGGGTGGTCGAACCGTGGGGTGGGGGCGGCAAATCCTATTTTGCGGTGCCGTTTTTCATCAGCTCGAAAGGGTACGGTCTGTTTGTGAATTGCACCGGACGCGTGAAGTTCGATTGCGGCGCCACAAACCCGGAGGAATTGCGAATCTGGCTCCCGGAGGCGGGCACGGATGTGTTCGTCTTTCACGGAACGCCTCACGAGATCGTGGAACAATACACGCAATTGGTGGGCCGGCCGCAGCCGGTGCCCGATTGGTTCTTCCAGCCATGGATTTCACGGAACTCCTATCTGGGCGAGTACGAGATCGACCGAGTGATTGACAAAATGGAAGAGTACCACTTGAAGGCCGGTGGCGTCGTGTTGGAGGCGTGGGCGCAAGGGCTGCAGAATTTCAAATTCGAAGAACGCCGGTTCCCGAACCCGAAGGAATGGATCGCGAAACTGCACGCGCGCGGCTATCACGTGCTCTGCTGGGAAACACCGAGCCTGTGGGACAGTGCGAGCACCTATCCTGAAGCGAAAAAGAACGGATATCTCGTCTTGAACCCTGACGGCACAGAGTTGCGTGTTGATTGGCTCGAGAACGCCGTCAAGATGGATTTTCGCAAGCCCGCCGCGCGCGATTGGTGGACCAAGTTGCACGAGCCGCTCATCGAGTTGGGTGTCGATGGATTCAAAACCGACGGCGGCGAGCGCGCTCCCGATCCGTGGTTTCACAATGTCCATCCCTATTATTATCAACGCGCGGTGCTGGAGGCATTCAAGGCGCTCGGCAAATCCAACGGCGTGACTTTCGCCCGCTCGGCGAGCCCGCCGTGCGCGGGCAACGTGGCGTTCTGGGCCGGCGACCAGAACTCCACGTGGAATGAGTTCCCCAAGGTGGTGCGCGCGGGCGTGACGGCGGCCTTGTCGGGATTCTCATTGTGGGGACACGACATCGGCGGGTACGCGGGCACGCCTGCGAAAAAACTCTACATTCGGTGGCTGGAACTGGGAGCGTTCAGCCCGATCATGCAGATGCATGGAACAACGCCGCGCGAGCCGTGGTTTTACGACGACGAGACGTTGCGCATCGCCAAATTCTATTTCGATGTGCGCGCGGCCCTGCAGCCCTACATTCTTGCGACCGCTAAGGAATCGTTCGCTCACGGCACGCCGATCCTCAGGCCGTTGCTTTGGGAATTCCCGGACGATCGCGCGACGTGGAACATCGACGATGAGTTTTTGTTGGGCGACGATCTATTAGTCGCCCCGGTGCTCAGCGAATCGGACGACCGAAAGATTTATCTGCCCGCAGGAGAGTGGGTGGACGCGTGGACGAAACAGGCGTACAGCGGTCCCAGGACCATCATGTACCATGCTGATTTGTCCGTTATCCCCGTGCTTATTAAAAAAACCAGTATTGCCAAATTGGACAATTTGCTGCCGGCCCTTCTCCGAGACGATCGGGGCGAAGTAGTGATCGATCTGGGAGGCGCGACCAACGACCGCGGCATCGTGCCGCCGCAGCGAGTTGTGCGCGGGCAAGCTTACGAAAAGATTTTCCTGACGGTTCGCAATCGCGGAGTGGCCGATGTATCTGGCGACGTGAGCCTTGGACTTCCCGAAGGATTCTCCGCACTTCCAAGCGGGACTCAGCATTTCACTGCGCCTGCGCAAGGGGAGGCGCGCGTGGCGTTTTACATCAGCTGGCCCGATTCGCTACCCGTGGGCAGTTATCCAATCGAAACCCGGGGAGATTTTGGACCAGCACCTGAGACGGGGCCTGTGGTGACGTTGGTGAAGCCGCCTCAATGGCATGTGCTCGGACTGTTTTCAGGCGGTGTCGGTTCATCGAACGCTCTCGATGGAGCGGCTGTGGATTTGAACAAGCACTACACCGGCAGAGACGGACATGATGTGCACTGGCAGGAGGTAAACAGGGATGCGGTCCGTCTGGATGGGTATTTGGATTTTGGAAAAGTGATTGGGGGTAACGGCGGCTCGACGTGTTTCGGCCACGCGACAATCGATTCGCCGGAACCGAAACGGGCGCGGTTTCTGGTCGGCAGCGGCGACGCGCTGACAATTTGGTTGAATGGCCAGCAGGTTTTCCAAAAACTGGCGCATCGTTCGCCGCTGGTTGACGAGGATGCAGTGGACGTGGACTTGCGTCAGGGCGCAAATGACGTTCTGGTGAAGATTAGTCGGGATATCGGGCCGAACGGACTTTACTTTCGAGTGACCACAGCTGACGGAAGGTAAAACGTTTTTTCCTTGAGAATTCCTTCGAAGCATGTATATTTAAGCGCAGCTTCAACGGCGGAATAAGGCACAGCACACACGGTCGCAGGTCACTCTTTCATGATGCAACCCAAGACGATTGCAATCTGCGGACTGTTGGCAACGGTGGCACTGTGTGTTGCGTGGCCGAAGCAAACGCGCGCCGCATCCCCGGCCACCGATAATTCGTGCAACACGCCGTATTCCATCGGCGGCATCTGGACCAACGGGCAAAATGGCGGCTACGGGTTTGCCGCCTGGGGAATGACTCCGCAGCCGGTGACCGGCGTCGGCGTCTATTTTACCGGCTCGGCGGCGATTAACGGCAGC
>CAZAQZ010000045.1:0-11787 GCA_964487175.1 uncultured Verrucomicrobiota bacterium
TGACGGGTGGCGGTGATGTATGCGCAAAGTTCTACGCGCCCCGAATGCCTGCGGCCTTGCGAAAAAAAATCAGCGGCGCGGATGAAGTGCGCGACAAGATGGAGATTTATGTGTCCCGCAAACTGGTGGAGCGTGACCGGCCCTTGCTCGGCATCTGCCGTGGGATTCAGGTGATGAACGTGGCCTTTGGCGGCACGCTGGTGCCTCATTTGAACGGTCACCGCAATCCCAAGCCCGATGCCTTTGCGCACCGGATCGAATGGACAACCAGTGGCAGACTGAGGAAGATAATGCACGGGTTCAACCGGGTGAATACGAGTCATCATCAGGCTGTGGATCGCATCGCACCCGGCTTCGAGGTGACCGCGCGCGCGCCTGATGGGACCATCGAGGCGATGGAAATGCCGGGGGCGCGATTTTGCTGTGCCGTACAGTTTCATCCTGAGCGGCTTGTCAGGAAGGCGCCGGAATTCCTGCGGCTGTTTGAAGCGCTGGTGAAGGAAGCGGGGAAGCGCTAGCTTTTTGCGGGAGTCTGCGCCGGCGGCTGGGCCTGTTCCGGAGTTGCGCTGGAGTCCGATGTATCTTCCGCCTCGGGCTGCTGTTGCTGTTCACGGCTGCGCAGTGTGCCGAAGTTGACGTTTTCGTCGCGGATCAGCGCCGTGAGCCAGCTGTTGAATAGGGCCTGGCGATCACGCATCAACACTTGCTGCGCAAACTTCACCCTGTTGGACTCGATCTCGGATGCGTCCGGCTCCGTGCGTTGCTTCAAATGGAAGAACAATCCTCCCTCATCGGTGGGAATGAACCCACTGATGGCATTCGTCTGCATGCCGAGCGCTTCCTGCTGGACCCGCGTAGCGGACGGCAGGTCAGGCTTCTCTTCTGAAATGGTGAACGGTCCGCGAGGTTCGGGCTTCAATTTCAGTTCGGCACAGGCGGCGGCAAATGTCTTACCCGCAGCCATCAGTTTCTTGACCTGCTCGGCGTCGTCCTGGCCTTTCTTGGCGGTGGCATCGTAGGCTTTCTCCAATTTCAATTCGGTGACTACCTGTGGCTTGATTTGCTCAAACGGAGGAATCTCGCTCGGCTTGGATGCAATATACTCAAGCACATAATAGCCTCCCTCGGCGGGGACGGGATCGCTGAAGGGGGCCGCGTCAGGCGTCAAGGAAAAGGCCGTCTGGTTGAATGGTGCGCCGGCTTGGATGCCCGGCACTTTGTCTTTCGGTCCGAAGAAATCTGTTTCGTGTGGCGTGACCCCGGCATCACCGCATAATTTCGCAAAATCAGGGCGGGCCGCGCCGGGTTCCTGAACGAGCTTGACCGTCAACTCAGTGGCGCGATCCTGGGCGATCCTGTCGGCCCGGAGTTTCAACAGATCGGCCTTGACCTGGTCCTTCACGGCATCGAGTGGCTTGGGCACGGCGTTCGTGCCGGCATATTTCGCTTTCGCCCGTTCGTAAAACTCCGCGATCTCGGTGTCGGAGAGTTTGACGGACGCCTCGGTATTCGACGATGCGAAGAAGGCATATCGCACCTTGACCTGTTTGGGAATGCGATAGGACTCCTTGTTTTTTTCGTAAAACGCCTTCGCCTCGTCATCCGTCACAGTGACGGGCGTGCTGTCGCTGGAGGCGTCAAACAGGACGAGATCGACCCAAATCTTCTCATGCAACGGGGCATACGCCAGATCGACTTCCTGCGGTGTCACCTTGACGGCCGAGGCGACAAGCCCCTGAAGGTGAGAGATCGTCAACTCTTCACGCATAATCTGCTCAAACCGTGATTCGCCGATGCCGAAATTGTTCAGGAAAATGATGAACCGCTGGTACCGTTCCGGATCAAATTGCCTGGCCTCATTGTAAAAAATCGCCTGGTTGCGGATTTCCTGGACCAGTTCGCCATCGGGAACGGTGATGCCCCATTCCTTGGCTTTGCGCAACATCACCATGCGCATGACGGCTTCCTGTTTGGCTTCGTCTTGGTAGGCCAGGGTCGTGGGCGGCCGTTTGCCCGTGTTGATGGCGTACTGGGCCATCACCGCGTTGTACGCTTCGTCATAATCCTGGATATTCACCGGCTTGCCCTTGATCGTCGGGATGTCTGCGTCCCGCCGTGTCGAGCTGCCCGTCGTTGTAAACAACGCGATGAAACCCGGAATCAATATGATCAGGATCCCCAACATGATCCATTTGGAATGCTTGCGAAGCTTCTCGCCGTGTGTGATAAACATTATCTTTGGTCCCTCTAAAGCGGAGCGAGAATACCCGCCACGCCCGGCATCGTCAAATGCCAAAATCACTGATATAGTTTGGCGGTTCGAATGAAAATCGTTGCCGACCCCAACATTCCGTTCGTCCGCGAGGCATTTGCACCGCTGGGAACTGTTCAATTCGTCCCCGGACGCCAGATGGATGCTGCAGCCGTACGCGATGCTGACGTCCTGTTGGTGCGTTCGGTCACACCTGTGCACGCTGGTTTGCTTGACCACAGTGCCGTCAAATTCATTGCCACCGCCACCATCGGCACCGACCACATCGACCTCGCGTTCCTCGAACAACGTGGCATCGGTTTTGCCAGCGCCGCGGGAAGCAATGCCAATTCGGTCGCCGAATACATCGTCGCCGCCCTGTTGCAGCTGGCGAACCGGCATAAGTTTCGGTTGACCGACAAGACGCTGGGGGTCATCGGCGTCGGCAACGTCGGATCGAGAGTGGTACGCTACGCCGAGGCGCTCGGCATGCGCGCCCTGCAAAACGATCCGCCCCGCGCGCGCGCGGAGAAACTTCCTCAGTTCGTGCCGTTGAAGCAGCTTCTTGGCGAAGCCGATATTGTCACCTTGCATGTCCCGCTGACCGATGGGGTCGAGGACAAGACCGTCCATCTCTTCGACCAATCTGTCTTGTTCGATTTGAAAAAGGTGCCCATTTTGTTCAATACGTCCAGAGGAGCCGTTGTGGACAATCCGGTTTTGCTCAAGGCGATTGACGGCAACAAACTTGCCGGCGTCGTGCTCGATGTGTGGGAAAACGAGCCGAACATCTCGCCGGAATTACTGGATGTCATCGACATCGCCACGCCGCACATCGCCGGGTACAGTTTCGACGGCAAAGTGAATGGCACTCGCATGATTTACGAAGCGGCATGCCGGTTCTTCGGACGGCAGCCGGCGTGGACGCCGACGTTGCCACCGCCGCCTGTCCCACGAATCGAGCTCAGCGTCAACAGCGGCGAAGACGACGAAGCGGTCCTGCATCGGGTCGTCAAACGCGTGTACGACATCAGCGCCGATGACGCCGCGTTGCGGGCGCGGCCGCGTGAGTTCGACAAATTGCGGGCCGATTACCCGATTCGGCGTGAATTCTTCAATACGGAGTTGGTGTTGAAGGGAGCGGGGGAGCAATTGCTGCGAAAACTCGCCGCCATCGGTTTCAAGCTAGCGTGACAACGCCTCGGGGTTCACCACATTCTCACATTGTTCCCCGCGCAACACCGACAGCAGATTCTCCACGGCCAATACCGCCATGCGCGACCGGGTTTCCACCGTGGCAGTGCCCAAATGCGGGAGCACCACCACGTTGGGCAACGTCAACAACCCCGGTGCGATCTGCGGCTCGTTCTCGAACACGTCCAGTCCTGCCCCGGTAATCCAGCCTTCCTGCAACGCACGCACCAACGCAACCTCGTCGTGCACCGGGCCGCGCGCCACGTTAATGAAATAGGCGGTTGGTTTCATTTTCCTGAATTCGCGCTCGCCAAACAAATGCCGCGTCTCCGGGGTCAAGGGAACATGAACGCAGACGAAATCCGACTGGCTCAACACTTCGTCGAACGAAACGCGTTTCGCGCCGAGGGCTACCATGGCAGGTTTATCAGATCGCGCCGTGTAGATGATTTTCATGGAAAAACCGCAGGCCCGTTTCGCGACCGCTGTGCCGATGCGGCCCGCGCCGACAATTCCAAGTGTTTTACCGGTCACATCCGTTCCCAGCAGTTGCGTCACCGCCCATCCCTTCCATTGCCCGGAGCGGGCGAATCGCTCGCCTTCGCCCACGCGCCGCGCGACCGCCAGGATCAACGCCCACGTCAGGTCCGCCGTCGCATCAGTCAGCACGCCGGGTGTGTTGGTGACAATGATCTTGCGCCGCGTGGCCTCTGCCACATCGATATTATTGTAGCCAACGCTCAAATTGGAAACGACACGCAGCCGGGGCGAGACACCGAGCACCGCCGCGTCGATTTGATCGCTGCCCATGATCAGCAGTCCATTGCGGTCGCGCGCTTCTTCGATGAGCCGTGCGTGGTCCATCGGAGCGTCTTCATCAAAGACATCCACCCGTGTGAGACTTTTTCGAAGCAGATCAAGCCCCGCTTGCGGGATGCGCCGACTGACGAAGATATTCCAGTCCATCACGCTGATATTGACCCCGACCAGCGATAAATCAAGCTGCGACACGATGGCGCACGTGTCACACTTTGCGGGTTCAAGTGGGACAGAGAAGTGGGACATGGCACAGCGGGATGGCGCACTCGAAAATACGTAACGCGTTTATTCATAAGCTATTGCGGCTCTTGTCAAAACCATGGCACGGGCATAGCTAATGACTCTGGAGCGTTATTACGCGCCAAAGGGAGCTTAGACTCAAATGGCAAAAGTTTTAGGTATCGATTTAGGAACAACAAATTCATGCATGGCAGTGATGGAAGGCGGCGAACCCGTCGTCATCCCGAACGCCGAAGGCGGGCGCACCACGCCATCCATCGTCGCGTTTACGAAATCCGGCGAGCGGCTGGTTGGCCAGGCCGCCAAACGCCAGGGAGTTGTTAATCCGAGAAACACGGTTTATTCGATCAAGCGGTTCATGGGCCGGAAGTACGAGGAAGTGGAGCAGGAACGCAAACGCGTTCCCTACGAAGTTGTCCGTGCGGACAACGGAGATGCCGCCGTCAAGGTGACGGCGGGCGACGAAACGAAGACGTATTCGCCTCCGGAAATTTCCGCGATGATCCTCGCCAAGATGAAGGCCGATGCTGAGGCGTATCTCGGTGAGAAGATCACGCAGGCCGTCGTCACCGTTCCGGCCTACTTCAACGATTCACAGCGCCAGGCCACCAAGGACGCGGGCAAGATCGCGGGCCTGGAAGTGCTGCGCATTATCAACGAGCCGACTGCTTCCTCCCTAGCCTACGGGTTGGACAAGAAAAAGGACGAGCACATCGCGGTGTATGATCTCGGCGGCGGCACGTTTGACATTTCGTTGCTCTCGATCGGCGACGGCGTCTTCGAAGTCCTGGCGACCAATGGGGACACGCATCTGGGTGGGGATGACTTCGACGAACGCGTCATGAACTGGATCATCGACGACTTTAAGAAGGAATTCGGGGTCGATCTCAAGAAACAGCCTGACGCCCTCCAACGCATCAAGGAGGAAAGCGAAAAGGCCAAGATCGCGCTCTCCAGCACGATGGAGTACGAGATCAATCTTCCGTTCATCACCGCGGACGCCACGGGGCCCAAGCACATCGTCAAGAAACTCACGCGTGCCAAGCTCGAACAGCTTTGCGATGATTTGATCGAGAAGACAATCAAGCCCGTTCAAGATGCGTTGCGTGACGCCAAGCTCGAGATGTCGAAAGTGGACGAGCTGGTGCTGGTCGGCGGCATGACCCGCATGCCGAAGGTCATTGAGACCGCGCGTAACCTCATCGGCAAGGCCCCGCATCAGGGCGTCAACCCCGACGAAGTCGTTGCGGTCGGCGCGGGCATCCAGGGCGGAGTGCTCACCGGCCAGGTCAAACAGGACATTGTGCTGTTGGACGTGACACCGTTGTCGCTTGGCATCGAAACATTGGGCAATGTGTTTACGCCGCTGATTCCGCGCAACACGACGATCCCGACGCGCAAGAGCGAAATCTTCTCGACGGCAGCCGACAGCCAGACGAGCGTGGAAGTCCACGTATTGCAGGGTGAGCGGCCGCTGGCGCGCGACAATAAATCGATCGGGCGGTTCCATTTGACCGATATTCCGCCGGCGCCGCGCGGTATGCCACAGATCGAGGTCACGTTCGACATCGACGCCAACGGCATCCTGCACGTTTCCGCGAAGGACCTCGGCACGGGCAAATCGCAAAAGATCACCATCACGGCCTCGAGCGGGTTGAACAAGGATGAGGTCGAAAAGATGCGCAAGGAAGCCGAGGCGCATGCCGAGGAGGACAAGAAACTCCGCGAGCAGATCGAATTGAAGAACCGGGCCGATGCGCGCGTATACGAGACCGAAAAGTTGATGAAGGAGCACAAGGACATCATCAGCGGCGATCAGAAGAAGAAGCTCGAGGACGCCATCGAGAAGGTCAAGGACGCCCTCAAACGCGATGACTTCGAGGCAATGAAGACCGCCGAGGAGCAATTGACCGGGGTGTGGCACGCGGTTTCGTCCGACATCTATTCGAAGGTTCGCGACAAGACCGGAGCCGGTCCGGCAGGCGCCGCAGGGGCTCAGGGCGGTCCGGGCGCAGGCCCGCAATCGCAGGGCGGCGAAGCCAAGACCGACAAGAAGAAGGACGGCGACGTCGTGGACGCCGACTTCGAGATGGTGGACGAAGAGAAGAAGAAGTAAGGCGCCGAGATTTTCCGCAATGCTGGAACCGCGGCTGCGATGGCAACCGCGGTTCCGGCGGGAAACTTAACCAGAACAAACCAAACAGGAGCGCAACACGCATGAACGTAAAACCGTTGGGTGATCGGGTGCTGGTGCAGCCGATTGAGCAGGATGAAGTGAAGAAGGGCGGAATTATTATTCCTGATACCGCCAAGGAAAAACCCCAGGAAGGCAAGATCGTCGCCCTGGGCACGGGCAAACGTGATGAGGACGGCAAGCTCATCCCGTTTGAGGTCAAGAAGGGCGATCGCGTGCTGATCAGCAAGTACGGCGGCACGGAGATCAAAATCGACGACAAGAATTACCTGATCATGCGCGAGGAAGACATCCTCGGCGTGATCGAATAAGCAAGCACAACGACTAAAGGAGTGATTTACAATGGCAGCGAAACAATTGTTGTTTGAAGAAGACGCGCGCAAGGCGCTTCTCCGGGGCGTGGAGAAGCTCAGCCGCGCGGTCAAGGTCACGCTCGGTCCCAAGGGCCGCAACGTGGTGCTCGACAAGAAATTTGGTTCCCCCACGATTACCAAGGACGGCGTTACCGTCGCCAAGGAAATCGAGCTCGAGGACCCGTGGGAAAACATGGGCGCCCAGATGGTGCGCGAAGTGGCCAGCAAGACCAGCGACATTGCCGGCGATGGCACCACCACCGCGACGGTGTTGACGGAGTCGATTTATCGCGAAGGCCTGCGCAACGTGACCGCCGGCGCCAATCCGATGGCGTTGCAGCGCGGCATCGGCAAGGCCGTCGAGGCTTGCGTCGAGCAGTTGGTCAAGCTCAGCAAGAAGGTCAAGGACCGCAGTGAGATCATGCAGGTGGCGACCATTTCCGCCAACGGCGACAAGACCATCGGCAGCATCATTGCCGATGCGATGGACAAGGTCGGCAAGGACGGCACGATTACGGTCGAGGAAGCCAAGAGCATCGAGACCACGCTGGACGTTGTCGAAGGCATGCAGTTTGACAAGGGCTATCTCTCGCCCTACTTCGTGACCAACGCCGAGACGATGGAAGCCGTGCTCGAGGACGCCTACATCCTGATCAACGAGAAGAAGATCAGCAGCCTGAAAGACCTCCTGCCCCTGCTGGAGAAGGTCGCCAAGATGGGCAAGCCGTTGCTGATTCTTTCCGAGGACGTCGAAGGCGAAGCGCTGGCGACACTGGTCGTCAACAAACTGCGCGGCACGTTGCATGTTGCGGCAGTCAAGGCGCCTGGGTTCGGCGATCGCCGCAAGTCGATGTGCGAGGACATTGCGATCCTCACCGGCGGCAAGTTCCTGAGCGAAGACCTCGGCATCAAGCTGGAGAATGTCAACGTCGAGGACCTGGGCCGGGCCAAGAAGATTGTCATCGACAAGGAAAACACCACCATCGTCGAGGGCGCCGGCAAGCACAGCGACGTCCAGGGCCGGATCAACCAGATTCGCAGGGCCATCGAGGAAACCACCAGCGATTACGACCGCGAGAAGTTGCAGGAGCGGTTGGCCAAGCTCGCCGGTGGCGTGGCCGTCATTCATGTTGGCGCGGCGACCGAGACGGAAATGAAGGAAAAGAAGGCGCGCGTCGAGGATGCATTGCACGCGACCCGCGCGGCAGTCGAGGAAGGCATTGTTCCCGGCGGCGGCACGGCCTTGTTGCGCTGCCTGGATGTGCTGGACGCTCTTAAACTCAAGGGCGACGAAGCCATCGGGGCACAGATCGTTGTGCGCGCCATTGAGGAACCGTTGCGCCAGTTGGCCGATAACGCCGGGCAGGAAGGCTCGCTTGTGGTTCAGGAAGTCAAGAACCGCAAAGGCTGGGAAGGCTTTGATGTCGACAAGCTCGAATACGTCGACATGGGCAAGGCGGGCATTATCGACCCGACGAAGGTCACGCGCAGCGCGCTGCAGAACGCGGCGAGCATCGCGGGCCTGTTGCTGACCACGGAAGCCTGCGTTACCGAAGTGCCCGAGAAGGACAAGCCCGCACCGGGCGGCCCTCCGGGCGGCGGTTACGGCGGCGGCATGGACTACTAAGACGTTACGATGTTGTGGGGGCGGGGCGGGGTAACACCCGCCCTGCTTGCCATTGTGCTGAAAATAAACGCTTGTATTAAAGGCGGAGTTGGTACACTATAAAAGGCTCTTTACCGATGAAAAGTAAATACCTCGATTCCGCCATTCAACAGATCCCGGGCCCTGAATTGTTGATCAATCTGGTGTCGCGCCGCGTCCGGCAGTTGACGCAGGGACACCGGCCCATGACGCAAACCGACCCGAAGATGGATTACACCGACATTGCCCTCAAGGAGATTACCGAAGGCAAGATCGGCTACGAACTTCCCACCGGGCCCGAAGTGCTTCCCCACAGCAACGTCCAGGAAATCTAGACGGCGGGACGCCTGCCGAGAAGTTTTTGTTGGGAACCCGTTGTCTCGCCCGATATACTCGGCGCGATGGTGCCGACGATCCACAATCACAAGGCCGGCCGTGACTATTTCATCACGGAGACGTACGAGGCAGGCATTGAACTGAAGGGCACGGAGGTCAAGTCCCTGCGCAACGCGCGGGCGTCCATTGACGAAGCGTTTGCGCGCGTCGAACGCAACCAGGTCTGGCTCTACAACGCGCATATCGCGCCCTACGAATTCGGCAACCGTTACAACGTCGACCCGCTCCGGCCGCGGCGCTTGCTGCTTCACAAAAAGGAAATCCACCGCCTCGCAGGCCTGCTCAACGCCCAAGGCATGGCATTGATCCCTCTGAGGATCTTCTTCACCAAGAGCTACGCCAAGGTCCTGCTCGGCGTCGGCAAAGGCAAGAACGTGGTCGACAAACGGGAAACGCTCAAGCGCAAGACCGCCGAACGCGAAATCAACCGGGCGTTGCGTGACAGCCGGAAGAAGTAAACCCGGAGCATCCGTCAAAACAGACGCAGCACGGTGGTCTGGCCATCGCCCAAATCCAATGTCACGCGGTCGCGCTCGACGCTCTTGACGGTCGCCCCATCCACATATTGGCCCTGATCGCGCAACTTGCCGTTGATGATCGCCCAATACTTGCCATCCGGGTCCCGGGTGATGCCGCTGAGTTTGAAACGCGGTTCCGCAGGTGGCTGCTGAACGGCCGAGGCCGCCGGTTCTTCCTTATTAATGGCAGCCGAAGCCTCAACCGCCTGAGCCTTCGGCGCTGCTACTGTTTCGGCTGCGGGCGCAGGCGACGGCGCAGCAACGGGGCTCGCGGTGACGGCGCGTTTGGAATCCTGCAGGGTCGATGAGGCGAGGGCGACCAGAAACACAATCGCCACCATGGCCACCGCGGTCACTGTGCCAATCAACGCTGTCAAAAGGGGAGACGACTTCTGCGATCCGATGGCGGAGGCGTTCTCGGCAAACTCTCCCACCGCAATCGCGCCCCCTGCCGAGATCATGGCCGGGGCATCAATGGACTGTGATCCCGGCGAACCAAAATGCTGCGTGGGCTGAGGCAAAGGTCGGTGCGGCGCCGGGGCAATGCCGGCCTTGCGCTGTTTTTCCAGCTCGGCCTTTTGCAGGGCTTCGTGGACCAGGCTCATGCCAGCGGCGCCTCCACGGGCAGCTTGCCTTCGACGTCTTCAATGGCGCGTTGCGCCAGGCCGGTGTCGATCAACAAGCTGTCATTCACATAACCGGCCAGCAACGCCTTGTCGCACACCACGTTGATCAACCGCGGCACGCCGCGCGTCCACCGGCGAATCAGCAACAGCGCGCCGTCGGACCACCGGATCCGGCCGTCACCGCCGGCCACCTGCAACCGATGTTCGATGTATTCGCCGACTTCCTCCCAGGCCAGGGGCGCGACGTGATGGCGCAACGCGATGCGTTGTTTGAGCTGCCGCAAATCCTCCCGGTTCAGCAATTTCCCCAATTCCGGCTGGCCGACCAGCACGATCTGCAACAATTTTTCCTTCGCCGTCTCCATGTTGGAAAGCAACCGGATCTGCTCCAGCACGCTGGGCCGGAGATTCTGCGCTTCGTCCACGATCAGGGCGACATTGTGATTGGCGGCCAGTTCGCGCAGCAGGAACGCATTGATCGTGTCGTACAAATCCTTCCGGGTCGTCTTGGACGGTTGCAGACGAAACTCATCGCACACCGCGCGCAGGATTTGGGAATCGGACAAACAGGGATTCAGGATCAACGCCGTCTTGGTATTGGAATCCAGGGAATTAAGCAGCGCGCGGCAGAGAGTGGTTTTGCCCGCGCCGACCTCGCCGGTAATGGCGATGAACCCTTTCCGTTCGCCAATGCCGTAGAGCAACACATCCAGCGCGACGCGATGGTTGCGGCTGAGATACAGAAATTGCGGGTCGGGAGTCATATTAAATGGATACTCCCGCAACCCGTAAAACTCTTTATACATCGCCTAATGCTCCTGCTTGGAGCGCAAAACTACCCCAGACACGTCCAAAAAACAAGCTTCTCGGCAATGGCAGTTTTTGGGCAAAATCGTTGGTGGCACAGGCGTCCCTGCCTGTGATGTCCTTGCGACAGGCAGGGACGCCTGTCGCCACCAGTGCATTTTGGTTCTCATAAAGGTTTTTCATCCTTCATCAGGCCGCATTTTCGGGGGACGGGAGCCGTCCGATACAGGGCGGGTTCAGGTCTCATAAAAAAATTTAAACCTTAATTTGCCTTAATTAGGCTTAATTAGCCTTCACTAGCCGTAATTGGAATTGGCCTGGTTTCGGTTCATCGGCAGCTTGTGCCGGCCTCGCCTGCCATTTTGTCGCTAAGCTTTTCTCGTGCGAAATCATTTTATCCTTCATTAGGCTACATTTTTGGGGGATGGGGGCCATACGGCAGTCGTTTCCGCCTG
This sequence comes from uncultured Verrucomicrobiota bacterium, assembly GCA_964487175.1. Classification (GTDB taxonomy): domain Bacteria; phylum Verrucomicrobiota; class Verrucomicrobiia; order Palsa-1439; family Palsa-1439; genus CAWFPN01. The sequence continues at coordinate 11,499 of CAZAQZ010000045.1, forward strand.
CCCGCACCGATTTCTCTCCGAAAAAAATCATGGTCTGATTAGGCACGATTAGGCCCGATTGGGTCGGATTCTGGCCTTCCACCGAGTCAGACGAGTCCGCCATAGCCCTTGCGACGGCGGAAGGGCCTTCCACTCGCACTCGTATGCAAGGTACATCCATATACGTCGCATAAAGTATGCAGATAGCATACCATTTTGTCAACAAGAATTCGTTTGTGGGCTAAAAGTCGTCGGTAGGGCGGGTTGGCCCAACCCGCCGTCCTGCCGTCTCCGACTGTGGGCCGACTCT
>CAZAQZ010000046.1:0-11554 GCA_964487175.1 uncultured Verrucomicrobiota bacterium
GCCGGCCTGCGAGCCCGCGCAATTGAGGGGCAAACTGATCGTTCTCGAAGGCGCGGACGGCTCGGGCCGCTCGACACAGATCGAGATGCTGAATGCCTGGCTTGAGAATCTTGGCTATGGGACGGTGAATGTCGGTCTCAAGCGGAGCATGCTGGTCAGCGAAGAACTCGACCAAGCCCAGCAAGGAAATATTCTAAGCCATACGACCCGCAGTTTGTTCTACGCCACCGATTTTGCCGACCAACTTGAAAACCGCATCATCCCGGCGTTGCGAGCTGGATTTGTCGTGCTCGCTGACCGCTACATTTACACGTTGATGGCTCGCGACATCGTGCGCGGCGGCGACCGTGAATGGGTGAAGTCGGTGTATTCCATTGCCATCGTTCCCGACGCGGTATTTTATCTGCGCGTCAGCCCCCAGCAACTCGTCGAACGAAACTTTAAGAAGAATGTCATTCTCAACTACTGGGAAAGCGGCATGGACATCGGCCTGTCGCGCGACATGTTTGAGAGCTTCATGAAGTACCAACGGCTGATGCAAGCCGAGTTTCGCCGCATGCAGGAAGAATACGGCTTCGACGTCATCAACGGAAATCGGTCCACGCGCGCGGTCGCCAACGAATTAAGGGCCAAGATTCAGAGCATTCTCACGGTTGTCACATGAAGACCAAGTTTGAGCGCACCCAGCAAGACCTGGCCGCCGCCCTCCATACGTTGCGCTTGCTCGTGAAAGAAGTCGGCGGCAATTATCTTTCGGCCCTCCAATCGGATGTGGCCCGCCTCGAAAGATCCGTGGCGGACGCCCAACCGGATGAAACGACTTCGCGTAAACAATTGGCGGAACTCAACGTCATGCTGAAGTGGGTCACCGAACTCGATGTAAAACCGCAGAAGGGTCGCCGGCGTGATCTTAAGGAAATTGACAAGATTATCGCACGCCTCAGCGACATCGTGGACAACTGGTGATGAAACACGCAGCTGACAGGCAATTCGTTGTGGGGGTTGACCTGGGCGGAACGAAAATTCTCGCCGCCGTGTTCGATTCGCGCAACAAATTGCTCGCGCGAGAGAAGAAGACCACCCGGCCCGAGCTTGGAGCAAACGGTGTGCTGGATCGCACCGCCGAATGCGTGAACGAGGCACTGGCTGCGGCCGCCGTGTCTCATCCGGCAGTTGCAGGCGTGGGCGTCGGGGTCCCCGGTATCGTGGACACACATAGCGGCGTCGTTCGGGTTGCGCCCAACCTGCATTGGAAGAACCTGCCTTTCGGCAAGGGTTTGAGCAAGCGGCTCCACATCCCCGTCGCCGTTGTCAACGACGTAGAGGCCGGCACGATGGCCGTGCAACAATTGGGCGCCGGCCGCCGCCTTCGGGATTTCACCTGCATGTTTATCGGCACAGGCATCGGCGGCGGCATGGTGATTCGCGGCGAACAATATCGCGGTGCGGGCGGAATGGGTGGCGAAATCGGCCACATGGTCGTCATGGCCCACGACGGACCTAAATGCGGGTGCGGTAATCACGGCTGTCTTGAGGCCGTGGCCAGCCGCAGCGCGATTGTGCGCCGGGTCGTCACCGCCATGGAGAAGGGACGCAAGAGCGTGGTGCGCGAACTCTGCGACGGCGACGCTAAGCGAATTCGCAGCCGGATCCTCGCCGAGGCATACCGCGAAGGTGACAAGCTGGTACGGGAAATCATCGATGACGCCTGCGATTACATCGGCATCGGCACAGCCAATTTGATCAATATCCTCAACCCCCAGGCCGTCATCCTCGGCGGCGGCCTGATTGAGGCTCTCGGCGACAGAATGCTACCGCGCATCCGAAAATCCGCCTGGACACATACGATCGCGGCCAGCGCTGAACGGGTGAATATTCTTGATTCGGGCTTGGGCGATGACGCCGGTGTGCTCGGGGCCGCGCTGGCCGCCCGGGCGTTTGCGAAATGAACTCGCGGATTGCAGAGGCAGAAGCCCTGCTCGAACACTTTGCCTGGGAAGTCGAGCATAGCCGCCAAGTGCGCGACTTGGCGGTCTCGTTGTTTGATCAGTTTAAACCCCTGCATCAATTCGGCCCGGATGAACGCGATTTTCTCGACGCAGCGGCCTTGCTGCACGATATTGGCTGGACCGTCAGCCGCTCGAAGCACCATAAACATTCCTATCAACTTATCCGCGACAGCGAGGCGAAGCTGAGCCGATTCACTCCACAGCAGGTGGAGCTGATCGCCAACGTGGCCCGCTATCACCGCAAGGCGCTGCCTTCCGTTAAACACGAAGCCTACGCCAGTCTCTTGCCGGAGCATCAACAAGTCGTGCAGAAACTGGCAGCGTTATTGCGACTCGCGGACGGGCTGGATCGCCCCCATCTTCAATCGGTGAAGGAGTTGCGCTGTGAGGCCACTGATCGCCACGCGCGGATCAGCGTGCGGTCGCTCATTGAGCCCGGTCTACACATTGAAGGCGCCTCGCGCAAGCGTGAGTTGTTCGAAGTTGTATTCGGCCTGCCCGTCGAATTCTCCATCCTGTAACAACTCGGTGGCACTTCCGTTACGCTGGCTTCCTAGAGTTACACTGCCCCATGAGGTCTCGTCACTTGGTCGGATGGGGATGTCACAGGCCCGAAACCTGTCTGTCACAGAAATGTGACATGTAAAGGATACCGATGTCGTTGAGAGCCATGAACCGCACAAAGTGCCTTCGAAACCTGGTGACAGTCGCCTTACTTTTGTGCGCGACCGCGAAGGCGTCAGCTCAAATGCTCATCAACGGTGCCGGTGCCACGTTCCCCTATCCGATCTATTCGAAGTGGTTTGACCAATACACGCAAGTCGACCCATCCGTCCGATTCAACTACCAATCCATCGGTTCAGGCGGCGGCCAGAAACAGATACTTGCACAGACTGTGGACTTTGGTGCTTCCGACGGGCCGATGAGCAATGAGAATCTGGCAAAGGCGCCGGCGAAGATCCTCCACATTCCGACCGTGGCGGGTGCCGTGGTGATCATCTATAATCTGCCGAATAACCCCAAACTCAAGCTCGATGGTCCCTCCGTCGCCGGCATTTACCAGGGGAAGATCAAGAAATGGAACGATTCTCAAATCGCGAGTCAGAACCCCGGCGTTGATCTTCCTAATCAGGATATCATTGTGGTACACCGGTCGGATGGCAGCGGCACAACGTCTATTTTCACAAGCTACTTGAGCGCGGTCAGCTACGACTGGCAGGAGTCAGTTGGCAAGAACACTTCAGTCAACTGGCCAGCCGGTCTTGGTGGCAAAGGCAACGAAGGCGTGGCGGGCCAAGTCAAGCAATTGTCCAGCTCCATTGGGTATGTGGAGTTGATCTATGCGTTGCAGAACAGCCTTTCGATTGCCGACCTCAAGAACGCGGACGGTCAATACATCACACCGACGCTCGACTCCGTGACAGCTGCGCTGGGCACGGCAAAGGTGCCGAATGACTTGCGGTTTTCGATGGTTAATGCGCCTGGTGCCGGTGCTTACCCCATCGCGGGCGTGACGTGGTTGCTCGTTTACGAAAAGCAGAAGGATGCAGCCAAGGGCAAAAAACTGGTCGATTTCCTGAACTGGGCGCTGACGGAGGGACAAAAGGTTGCGCCGTCGCTGAACTATGCCCCGTTGCCGGCCAGCTTGCAGGAGCGCGTCCTCCAACGCATCAAGGAAATTCAGTACTGAACAGGATCGGACACAAGTTCGGCATAAGAGCTGGGTCAGGGAGGGGAGAAGAGCGGCCAACCGCTGTTCTCTCCTGACCCGTCATTAAAGAAATCGAGTGTGAGCGGCATCGCCACAGCAGGATGGACGCACGCGGCGGAGTTACGGATGACTCCCCCTTCACGAGTGGGGGACCGTATCTTCAAGTGGTTGACTTTCGCCATGGCAATATCCGTCGTGGTTCTGATCCTTCTGGTTGGGTTCAAGCTTTATCAGGGTTCGCGCCCAGCTATCCAGAAATTCGGACCGCATTTTCTAGTAAACTCCACATGGGACCCGGTCAGCGAGGAGTTCGGAGCGCTTCCGTTCATCTTCGGGACCATCGTTTCGTCGCTCATCGGGTTAGTGATTGCCGTCCCGCTGGGAATCGCCACCGCCGCCTATCTTACGGAACTTGCCCCGCTGCGACTTCGACAACCCATCACGACCGTCGTGGAGATGCTGGCTGCCGTACCCAGCGTCATTTTTGGGCTGTGGGGCATCTTCGTCATGATTCCGTGGCTGCGTGCCCATCCGTTTCCTTGGCTGCAAAGGCATTTTGGGGTTCTTCCATTGTTTCAAGGACCGATTTACGGCGTGAGCATGCTTGCGGCGGGCATCATTATCGCCGTCATGATCCTTCCCATCATCACATCCGTGTCGCGCGAGATTTTGCGCTCCGTGCCCGATCTACAACGGGAAGCGGCCTATGCACTCGGCGCAACGCGCTGGGAGGTGACGCGCATCGCTGTACTCAGCTACGCCAAACGCGGCCTGTTCGGCGCCGTGATCCTAGGTCTGGGCCGCGCTCTGGGCGAAACAATGGCTGTCACGATGGTCATCGGGAATCGGCCGGAAATCGCTGCATCGCTGTTTGCACCAGGCTACTCTCTGGCCAGCGTGATCGCCAATGAATTCACCGAGGCAACCACTGATATGTATTTGTCCGCTCTATTTGAAATCGGACTGGTGCTCTTGGGTGTGACGATTATCACGAACATCTTGGCCCAATTGCTGATCGCAACTACGGTCGGGCCAAAAACAAGCCGGGCAGCGCAATGACCGTGACCACCAGTTCCACCTATCACACGTGGCGAAAGGCGAAAAGCCTGCTGATGTCCGGCGTGTCGTTTGCCTGTGCGTTACTGGTGGTCGCCCCACTTGGGCTGGTTTTGTTTTACCTGATCAAGGCAGGCGCCGGCTCACTCGACTGGAGATTCTTCACGCATCTGCCCAAGCCCGTCGGCGAAGTGGGCGGCGGCATGGCCAATGCGATTGTCGGGACGATTACATTGCTGGGGCTGGCGTCATTCATCGGTGTGCCCGTGGGAATCCTTGGCGGCATCTATTTGTCCGAGTATGGCACCGAAGAAATGAATTGGTGGATTCGATTTGGGGCGGACATCCTGAACGGCGTGCCCTCCATCGTCTGGGGAATCGTTGCCTACACGCTGGTGGTCATCCCGATGAAAGGGTTTTCCGCTTATGCCGGCGGTGCGGCCCTCGGCTTCATGATGATCCCGCTCATCATGCGCACCACCGAGGAAGTGCTGCTCCTCGTCCCGAACGGTTACCGGGAAGCATCTCTGGCTTTGGGAATCTCACGGTGGAGAATGATCATTCAGATCGTTTCCAAAACAGCCTTGAAAGGGATCGTCACTGGCGTGCTGCTCGCGCTGGCGCGCGTCGCCGGAGAAACGGCACCGCTGTTGTTTACGGCCTTTGGAAACAGGTTTTGGACACACAATTTGAAAGACCCCATCGCGGCGCTGCCGCTTCAGATCTTCACCTATGCGATTTCCCCGTATGATGACTGGCACCGTCAGGCATGGGCCGGCGCGTTGGTGCTGCTTTTGATCACCTTTGGAATCAATATTAGCGTGCGGGCTCTTACGCGTGGCAAAGCGTCAGGAATTTGATGATGAAAGCAGATCTGACCGCACCTGGAGCCTCGACGGCATCGGAGGTCGCCGCCAAGCAAAAGGGAAAACTGGCCTTTGCGACTGCGGCCATCACTCCCGCGCTGGACAAAGTGAAAGCGAACAACACGCCCTCTTCCGAAATGGCATTTGATGTGGACCGGCTTTCGGGCTGGTTCGGCAATCATCAGGCGCTATTTGATTTGGATCTGAAGATCCAAGCCAAGGCGGTCACCGCCATCATTGGTCCCAGCGGTTGCGGTAAATCCACTTTCCTCCGTTGCCTGAACCGCATGCACGAACTGGTCCGGGGCGCCAGGCTGGACGGACTGATTCTGCTGTTCGGTGAGGACGTCTATGCGTTACACATCGACCCGACCTTGGTGCGGCGGCGCGTCGGCATGGTCTTTCAAAAATCAAATCCATTTCCCACCATGACGATCGGTGAAAACGTGACTGTTGGGTTGCGGTTGAACGGCGTCCGTTCCCGTTCGGTACTCAACGAGCATATGGAAAAAGCTTTGCGCATGGCTGCGCTGTGGGACGAAGTGAAAGACCACCTAGATCGTCCCGGCACGAGCTTGTCGGGTGGCCAGCAACAGCGGCTTTGCATCGCCCGCGCTCTAGCTGTCCAGCCGGAAGTTCTTCTCATGGATGAACCCGCCTCGGCGCTCGACCCGATCGCCACCATGAAGATCGAGGAATTGATCCAGGTGTTGAAGAGGGACTACACCATCGTGATCGTCACCCATAACATGCAACAGGCCGCGCGTTGCTCCGATTACACGGCGTTCCTTTACATGGGCCGTCTTATCGAGTTTGACAAAACCGAAAAAATCTTCACCAATCCCAGCAATAAGCAAACCGAGGACTATGTCACAGGGAGATTTGGCTGATCATGGAACGGCACGTTGACCAGGAGCTTGCCGCCCTGAAGGACGAGTTGCTGCACATGGCCGCCCTCGCCGAACAGAGCGTTGCCGAGGCGCTTAAGGCGCTCGTCCAGCGCGACGATTCGTTCGCCCGAAAAGTGGACACCAGTGATGATCAATTGGACCAGCTACAAATTGATATCGACAATCGTTGTATGAAAATGCTGGCGTTGCGTCAGCCCACGGCGAGCGACCTGCGCTTCGTCATGATGGCGACGAAGATTTGCACCGATTTGGAGCGCATCGGGGACCAAGCTGTCAACATCGCTCATCGCGCTGAGGAACTGAATAAGGAGCCGCAGCTCAAGCCGCTCGTGGACATTCCCCGAATGGCGGAACACGCCCGCGGCATGATCCGCGACGCCCTGAATGCATTCGTTTATGCCCGACCGGAGCTCGCGCGTGAGGTGATCAAACGCGACGAGCGTGTCGATGCACTCAATCATCAGCTTCACCGCGAGCTGACGAGTTACATGATCGAAGACCCGCACACAATCACCCGCTGTCTTAATCTCATGAGCATCGCTCATAATCTCGAGCGCATCGGCGACCATGCGACCAACATCGCCGAGGAAATCGTCTACCTCTACGAAGCCCGCGACATCCGCCATCAACACGATTAGTTGAACGAACCGGCCCCAGCAGATACACTGGATACGTGAATCCGCTGGAGAAGATCAGCGATTATATTTGGGAGTTGCCTGCCAGCTACAAATCAGGCATGCGGGTGCCAGGACGGGTTTACGCCACGGAAAAGATGTTGGAGCACATCGTCGGCGACAACTGCCTCGAACAGGTCGCCAACGTCGCCTTCCTGCCGGGCATCCAAAAATACTCTCTGGCCATGCCCGACATTCATTGGGGCTACGGTTTTCCCATTGGCGGCGTCGCGGCAACCGATCCCCATGAAGGCGGAGTGATTTCACCCGGTGGCGTCGGTTACGACATCAATTGCGGCGTCCGCCTGATGCGTACCAGCCTCAAGCGCGAAGAGGTCGCGCCCAAAATCAAAGCTCTCGTCGCCCAACTATTCCGCGATATCCCATGCGGTTTGGGCCGCGGCAGTGACCTGAGAATGTCGATCGATGACGAGCGTAAATGCATCCACCAAGGAGCGCATTGGGCCGTCGAACACGGATTCGGTGACGAAGACGATCTGGACTTCATTGAGGAGTGCGGCAAACTTGCCGACGCCGAGCCCTCAAATATCACCAGTCGAGCACTCGATCGCGGCAAAGGTCAACTCGGTTCGCTCGGCAGTGGCAACCATTTTCTGGAAGTGCAAGTCGTGGACGAGGTTTTCGATGAGAATGCGGCGGATGTGATGGGATTGTTCAGGGGACAGGTCACCGTGATGATTCATTGCGGTTCGCGCGGGTTCGGTTATCAGGTGTGCGACGATTATTTGAAGGTGTTGCGCAATGCGCCTGAAAAGTATGGCATTCGGCTTCCTGACCGGCAACTCGTCAGCGCTCCGGTGCGTTCGCCTGAAGGCGAGGAGTACCTCTCATCGATGCGTTGCGCAGCCAACTACGCGTTCGCCAATCGCCAGGTACTGATGGCCAAGGCGGAGAGCGCATTCCTCCATGCCCTGGACATTTCACCGCGCGAACTGGGAATGGAACTGGTCTATGACGTCCCCCACAACATCGCCAAACTGGAGCAGCATAAGACAAATGGCCATGAGAAGACCGTGTGCGTGCACCGCAAAGGGGCGACCCGAGCCTTCCCGCCGCATCATGCCCTCCTGCCCAACCGTTACAAGCCGATTGGCCAGCCGGTGTTGGTGCCCGGAGACATGGGGCGGTATTCATTCGTACTCGTGGGTACGGAAGGCGCCATGGAACAGACGTGGGGCACGGTTTGTCACGGCGCGGGTCGCATCATGAGCCGCGCGCGGGCGAAGAAGGAGAGGAGCTTTCAGGATTTGCAGCATGAAATGGATGAGCGCGGGGTGGTCATGATGGCACAGGGGAGGGGCACCGCATTGGAGGAAGCGCCTTGGGCCTACAAAGACGTGGAAAATGTAGTGGACGTCTGCCATAATGCAGGAATTGCCCGCAAAGTCGCTCGTTTGCGACCAATCGGCGTGGTGAAAGGTTGATGGAAAACGCTGAGAAAATTCCCATGAATATTCCCGCAGGGATGGCGTCCAATCCATTGCGTGAAGTCGTACCCGCGTCGCAGGACCGGGAATTGGTGGAACGGTGCCAGCGGGGCGACCTGGACGCATACGGGATTCTTGTGAATCGGTATCGTCAGCGCGTGTATGGACTGGCGTACAGCATGGTGCGCAACGAACAGGATGCGATTGATCTTTCTCAAGAGACGTTCATCAAGGCCTGGCAGGCGATCCGGGGGTTCAAGAAAAGCGCCTCATTTTATACGTGGCTGTATCGAATCACCACAAACCTCTGCATCGATTCCGTCCGCAAGCGCGACCGCAGGCCGACGGTGCCGTTGGAGGACACGGTGGATCCCGACGCTGACGTCAATGTGGAAGTAGCACCATCGAATCAGCCGTTGCCGACCGACGAATTGCGGCGCAAGGAATTGCGCGAACAGATCGACGCGGCGCTGCTGGAGATTTCGCCCGAGCATCGCGCCGTCGTTCAATTGCGGGAATTTGACGGGCTTGATTATGCGGACATCGCGAAGGCGGTCGGCTGCTCGATTGGCACCGTGATGTCGCGACTGCATTATGGGCGGAAACACTTGCAGAGGTTATTGAGGGACGTGATATGAAAATGCACAATCCAGAACTGATCAACGCCCTGGTTGACGGCGAGCTGAAAGGTGTCCGCCGTCTTCTCGTGGAGAGGCATCTGCGTGGCTGCGCCTTGTGCGCGGCGGAATACCGCCATTTGCACCATGTCCGCGAGATGCTTGCTGCCAATCCTCCGAACGCTGAGATGAGCGATTCGCCCGAGTTTTTCTGGTCGAAGGTCAAACGCGGGATTCAGGCATGCGAGGGCAAAACCGTTGAAGTGCCCGGGTCACAACCCGGCCTGCCTGACTGGCTGGGTGCGCATCGCGTTGCCATCGCCTCGGCGGTCACCGTTTGCGCGGCGGTTTGCGCGATTACATTGATCAGCCACGTTCGCCACACGATGACTCCGCGTCCTCTCGTGATGGCCAACGTGCCTCCGCCCACGGTCATTAACCAGGGCGTGACAGCACCAGCGGACAATGAGAGTGAGGAAGCGGCTCAGCCGACTGTCGAGCATGTGGCGACGGCCCTTCCAGAGGCTGTGGCGACAACCGTGGACACGAAAGACAAGGATGTGACAGTCATCTGGGTGTCGGGATTGCCATGGACGCCGACCATGGCGGACATGAAAACCAAGTTCGCCAACCTCGACAGTTAAGTATGCGCCGATTTCTTACTGGCTTGGTGGTTCTGTTCGTAGCGGCAAGTTCGCACGCCGCTTCCATCAATGCGCACCTGATTCAAGCTTCCAACACCTCGGAAGCATCTGACGAAGCGTTGAAGGAATTGGAGCCCAAGCTCAAGAAGGAATTCGGATACAAGTTTTACCATCTCCTGGGCGCCAAGCAGGAATCGCTGGAACAAAAAACAAAAAGCCGCCTGGACCTCGGAGAAGGCTTTGTGTTGTTCGTCACGCCGCAGTCCGAAGACAAGAAGGGCAACGAACTGGAGATCGAGTGGTGGTCGGGACGGGCATTACTGGTAAAGACTGTGGCCAAGATTCCCGCCAAGCGGTCGGTTTTCATCAAAGGTCCCGGCGTCGGCGAAGATTGGATCATCCTGGCCCTGTCTGTCCACGAATGACAGATTGACAAGCCGCGCGCCACCCGCCTACTGTACGCGCATGTTGAGCGAGAAAATCGACGCCGACCTCAAGGACGCGATGCGGGCCAAGGACGCCGTACGCCTTTCCACGCTACGCATGCTCAAGTCTGCTGTTGAGTACCACAAAATCGAGAAGAAGCAGGAAAAGCTGGTGGATGCCGACATTATCGCTGTCATCAAGAAGCAGATCAAGCAGCGTCAGGATTCCATCGATGGCTTCGAGAAAGGCGGTCGCGCTGACCTTGTCGTGAAGGAAAAGGCAGAGATGGTCATCCTTAAGGGATATCTCCCCGAGGAACTTTCCCAGGCGCAAGTCGAAGAAATCGTCGAAGCCGTCATCGCCGAAGTGGGTGCCACAACCAAGGCCGACATGGGCAAGGTGATGAAGGCCGTACAGACGAAGGCCGCCGGTCGCGCTGATAACCGGTTGGTCAGCCAGATCGTTTCCTCCAAACTTCCCTAGCGACGCGCTTGCGCCTCCGCGCATGAACGCATCCTCAACCGACCGCCCCTGGCCCCGATGGGGAATTTTGGCCGTCGGACTGCTCACCGTCGCCGCTTACTGGCACGGGTTATATGGCCAGTTTGTCGAATGGGACGACACCACCCATATCACGCGCAATCCGGCAATCCGGGCGCTCACGCCGGAGAATCTGCGGATCATGTTCACCCAGCCGACGGCAAAGCTCTATGTCCCACTGACATGGCTCACGTTTGCTGTGGATTATCAACTCTGGGGACGTGACCCGTTCGGTTACCACCTGACCAATCTGGTCCTGCACCTCGCCAATACGCTTCTGGTGCTGGCACTCGTGTTCAAGATCCTGCGAGACCGCAGCCCGATCGCGGCTCCCGCGGCGGTGTTGACGGCGGCAATTTTCGGCGTACATCCGCTCCGTGTGGAATCGGTCGCCTGGGCGACCGAACGCAAGGATGTGCTGTTTGCGTTTTTCTTCCTGTTGGCCCTTGTCGTCTACATCCGTTGGGCACGCGGGAAAAATTGGCCGAATTATGCAATTTGCTTTGCGCTCTTTGCCGCTTCGTGTCTTTCGAAATCAACGGCCGTGACATTTCCGGTTGTGCTGCTATTGATGGACGCCTTCGTGTTTAAGCGACGCGCGTTCCTGGAGAAGATTCCGTTCTTCGTCGTCAGTGCAATCATCGCGTTCGTG
>CAZAQZ010000047.1:0-11518 GCA_964487175.1 uncultured Verrucomicrobiota bacterium
CCAGGGGACTGGTTATTTTTTCGACGGACACGCAGGAGATCAAACGAGCGACGATGCCCACGCCGCCGGAGTTGTTTCGGGGCGACCAGATCCTGCAGGGGACCCGCACGGAGAAAGGCCAGAATCTGGCCGTCGTGATGGAACCGATTCGGTGCCAGCTCAATTGCCAGAAGTGTCATGACCAGGGCCAGGCGTACCTAGGCGCGATTGTGCTGGAGAAATCCTTAAAGCCCGCCGAGGCCAGCGTGGCCGGCAACCGCAACCTGCTCATTCTCTATGGCGTGGTGATTTTTGTCCTGGTGGGAATCGTCCTGTGGCTGTTGATCGTCCGCCTCGTGACGCAACCCGTCAGCAGTGTGCTGCAACAAATGCGCAACGTCCAGGCCGGCAACCTCGACGCGCGTGCCGAAGTCGAAAGTGGAGACCAGATCGGTCAACTAGCCCGCGGATTCAATTCCATGGTCGGCAGCCTGGAGGCGACGACGCGGGAGTTGCACGAATCCCACGAGCGGCAAATCCAGCAGGCCGGCAAACTCGCCACCATCGGCGAACTGGCTTCGGGCATCGCCCACGAAATCCGCAACCCACTGGCCGGGATTGGCGCTGCGGTGGAAGTGCTTTCAGAAGGCGGCGGCAACGGCCAGCGTGAAGAGATCGTTGGTGAAATTCGCCGCCAGATCAATCGGCTGAACCGGACCTTGCGCGAATTGCTGGATTTCTCCCGACAGGGCGAACCCGAGATGGTGCCCTGCGCCGTGCTGGAAATTCTGGGACCGATGCTGAGTCTTGTCCGGCCCGACGCCCAGAAGCAGCACATCCGGATCATCGAGGAACTGGCGCCCGATTTGCCGCCCATTCGCGCTGATGTGCAGCATGTGCAGCAGGCGCTATTGAACATCCTGCTCAACGCCGTCCAGGCGATGCCCGAGGGCGGCACCCTCATGGTGCGAGCCGAGCAGATGGACAACACGGATCTTCCCGGAGTCGAACGCTCGGTCAGGTTGACTGTGAGTGACACAGGCGTCGGCATCCCGCATGAGAATCTGAAGAAGATTTTCTCGCCCTTTTTCACCACGAAACATCGCGGGACCGGGCTTGGCCTGGCCATTACGCGGTCGATTATCGAAAAGCATCACGGAACAATCGCGGTCGAGAGCCAAGCGGGCCGCGGAAGCACGTTTGTTTTGGAATTTGCAGCATGCGCCCCGTCGGAAATCGGCGGAGAGCTGGAGATTACAAGCCATGGCAAGAACTAAAGTATTGATCATTGATGATGAGAAACTCGTGCGCTGGTCGCTTCAGCAGAAGCTGATGCGCGAAGGCTACGAAGTGGAAACGGCGCCCAGCGGCGAGGAGGGTCTCAACCTGGTCCGTGAAGACGGCCACGACCTGGTGCTGCTCGACCTGCGGTTGCCGGGCATGGATGGCGTCCAGGTGCTGCAGGAAATCAAAAAGCTCGAGAGGGAAATCGGCGTCATCATGCTGACCGCGGACACCGGGATTGCGCGTGCCGTGGAATGCGTGCGGCTCGGGGCGCACAATTACCTGTGCAAGCCGTTCGATTTCGACGAGGTGCGCGTGGCGCTGGAAAAGGCCCGTGAAGATCTGAAGTTGCGCCGCGAAGTCACGCGGATCCGGCGTGCTCAAAAGCGGAAATTCGGCCTGGATAATCTTGTTGGACAGAGTCCGCAGATGCGCTCGTTGCGCGAATTGATCGTGAAGATCGGCGCCAGCGACGCGACAACAGTATTGATCGAAGGCGAAAACGGCACAGGCAAGGAACTGGCTGCGCGGGCGATCCATTTCAGCAGCGCGCGGGCAAACCAGCCGTTCCTGGCGATCAATTGCTCCGCGATTCCAGAAACCCTGATTGAGAGCGAATTGTTCGGCCATGAGCGCGGCGCGTTCACCGACGCGAAGACCACGAAGAAGGGGTTGTTCGAACTGGCCGACGGAGGCACCGTGTTGCTGGACGAGATCGGCGATATGAAGCCTGTGTTGCAAGCCAAGTTGCTGCGGGTGCTCGAGACGCGCGAGTTCCATCGCATTGGCGGCACGCAGCCGATCACCGTGGACGTGCGGGTGATTGCAGCAACGAACAGGAACCTGGAAGAGGCCGTTCCCGCAGGCGATTTTCGCCAGGACCTATACTACCGGCTGAAGGTCCTTTCTCTTCGAATGCCTGCGCTCCGGGAACAGCCTGAGGACATTCCATTGCTCGCCGACCACTACTTGCGGCAGTTTGCCGGGGAATACAACAGACCGGCCAAACAGCTCTCGCCGGAAGCGGTCAAGGCGTTGCGAGCAAGCCAGTGGCCGGGTAATGTGCGGGAGTTGCGCAACGTCATCGAGCGACTGGTGATCATGGAAGCCGATGCGGTCATCGAATCGAAACATTTGCCACCGGAGATTCGGGCAGGCGTCAAGCGCACCGGCAAATGGCTGATTGAATTGCCCGCTGCCGGCGTGGCACTGGCAGAAGTCGAACGCGAACTGGTATTACAGGCGATGGAACGTTCAGGTGGCAATCAAACCCGCGCGGCGGAATTGCTGGGCATCGAACGCGATGCGTTGCGGCGGCGCCTGCTCAAGTACGGTTTTCTGGATGCCACGTGTGACGCTAATGCGGCGATGTGCTGATCAGAATGACTGCGGCTGACAGAATCAGCACGGCGAGCCCGATCAGGCCTACCACAAACCAAAGCGTCTTACCCGTGAGCATGCGAATTCCGGTTTAGCACTGCTTGTGCCACCAGCTGTTTTTCTCCTCAATCCAGCACGACCAGCCTTGTCGTTCTCTTTTCGAATCCGACGGACTGCGCGAAAGCGCGCATCGCTCTGCGCGAAGCCGCGCAAGTTTCGGCTTCATTCATCTGGACAAATAACCTTGCTCCATGCTAAGAGGCTTATCCAACGCATGTTACGTAGTAATACGCATTTGCTGGCATGTGCTCTGCAAAAGGATGTGAACGGAGGACAAAAAACATGTTGCTACACTCTTTCATCAATCGAACCAGCGCGGTTGTCGTCGCTCTGGTCGTTTCAATTTCACTGCCCAGCCGCGCGTCGACGCCGGTCTACGCCCAACTCGGGCTTGTTTCTGTGGGAGGCAGCCTGACGTCCGGCGGCACCCTGAACTACAAGTTCGACGTGGAGGTCTCGACCAACGTGGGCACGCTGGTCGTTAATGCCTCGATCATTGGCAAGAAGTTCAAGGCGAATTTCCCCGTGCTGACCATAACCAACCCGGCGCTTGGGGTGACGGAAGACGTGCCCGGCACGTCTGTTCACATCCCCACGAACTTTACAGGCAACGCCGTGGTGCACGTGACGGCGGCGTTCAACAAAAAGAAAATCGGCTCGCAGACGCTCCTCGTTGCCATCACCGCCCCGCTTCCTCCGGCGCCTTTGACGGTGACGACGAACCTGTACGATGTGGGCTTTGAAAATCCGGTGACCCTGGACGGCTCAATTGTTCCCACCAGCGGCATGACCGGAACACTCGTTTACGCCTGGAGCCAGACCAGCGGCGACACTGTCACACTCAGCACCAACGCCAGTGTTACAACCGGGTTTACCACCGGTTCCCTGACGAATTTTGTCACGATGACCGGCGCTACAAATTCGCTCTATTATACGAACATCGAAGGCGTGGTGACGAACCAGGACTACGTCGAACCCGAGCACCGCTTTGGCAATATCAACGACGTCCCCTTGGATAACGAACAGGCCAGCGCGGCCACGTACGGTTTCAAGCTCCTGGTCAGCGATGGTTCCGTGACCCGAACCGGCCTTTACACCGTGGCCTGCACTGTCCAGACGCCCGCGCAGCCGAACATTCCGGCGGGAGTGACGGCCTATATCAAAGCGGCGACCAACAGCACGAATTGGACGTTGATTTCCCTGCCGGCCGGATCCACGGCCACACTGACGCACACCAATAGCTTGATCCCACAGTTGCGGCCCGATGTCCCGGGCGTCTATATCGTCCAAGACAATGTGACCGGCACCAATGTGACGTTGACGGCAGCGACCTGGACCGGTTATCAGTTCTGCGCGATCTGCCACGGGCCCGTCAATAACGTCGGCGAAGAAGACATCGTCACGTCGTGGAGCCAGACGCTCCATGCGACGATGGCTGAACGGGGGGTCGATGGGCAGCTCTCCTCGCACTACAACGAGTCATGCTTCCAATGTCACACCGTGGGCTTCAACCAATCGCCGGCAGCGACAAACGGCAACTTTTATGCCGTCCAGCAACAACTTGGCTGGCCCTTCCCCGCTGTGCTGCAAGCAGGGAATTATGCGGCCATGCCCGCCGCGCTCCAGAATGTCGCCAACATCCAGTGTGAGAACTGCCACGGCCCCGGCAGCCGGCACCCCGGTTCACCGTCCGTCAGCCTGGATGTGAAGGTCTGCTCGAGCTGCCACCAGAGCGGGACCGAGGAAGTCAATGTCCAGCAGTGGGAGATTTCGCCGCACGCCGGCGGGTATGAGTCCCTCTCCGATGCGCACAACTCTGGTGAAAGCTGCGCGCGATGCCATTCGCCCAACGGTTTCATTGGCGTCGCGAAGGGGCTGGTCTCGGCGGGTGTAACCAACAACGCGGCAGGGTTAACCGCCGTGCCCATGGGCGCCGGGCCGTTGACCTGCCAGGTCTGCCACGATCCGCACAACGCGTTTGGCAATCCGGATCGGCACCAATTGCGGGTCTATGATGTCGTCGCACTGGCCAACCCACTGTTCTCGAGCAGCCCGACGATCAACATCGGTCTCGGCGACAGCTTGACCACAGCGAATCTGCAGTTGACCAACAGCACCGTCACCGTGACCAATGCCGGTCTGTCTGCGGCCTGTATGTTCTGCCACAATGCGCGCGAATGGCCGACGCAAATCCAGATTAGCGGCACCAACACCAATAAGATGTACTACCAGACGACGGCTCCGTCGATGAGCACCGCCGGAGACATCTTCGCCGGGCTTGGCGGGTACGACTACGGTCAAACGGAGGGCAATTCCTTCCACACCTATCTGGCCAGTTGCCAAAGCTGCCATATGTACACGCTCCGTGCGCCGACTGTGACCGGTGGAGTCACCAGCGCCCTTGACTCGGTGAGCATCGACGGCGTCGTGACGCCGATCAACACGACGGCGTTGTATAACCAGTTCGTCAACGTGTTGGGCAGCCATACGTTTGAGATGACGTTCCAGTACACGGACTCGGGTGGCACAAACCATGTGGTCCAGAACATAGCCGCGTGCAACCAATGCCACGCCAGCTTGGAGCCTGTCACTACGTTCGACTATATAGCGCCCAACGGGCAAGACTACGATGGCAACGGCGTGATCCAGGGCGTTCAGACGGAAACGCAGGGGGTGTTGAACAACCTGGGCTACTTGCTGCAGGCCACGGGCGTGTCCATCACCACCAATGCGGGTAATGTCACCGCTATCTCGACCAGCACAGGGTATTCCACCAATGCCGTCCTCCAGGCGGCGCAACGCAAGGCTGCCTGGAATTGGGACCTGGAGTCTCATGAAGGCAGCGTCGGCGTGCACAACACCCAGTACACTATTCGTCTGCTCCAGAACACTTACACGGATCTGAGCACGAACTTCTACGGTGACGTGACCAAGACCTACAAAAACGCGTTCCCGAACGCTTTCCTTCGCTAAGGGGGGCACGGAGGCGACTTGTGAGCACGGCCTCGTCAAGGCGCGCAACGCAGAAGAGGCCGTTGCGCCCGGCAATAATCGCCTGGCTCATCGGGCTGGTGGGCGCATCCATCATCGCCATCTCCTGCGCGACGGTGGACCGAGTGGTGCTGGCCCCACCGATGATCCCCGGTGCGAAATACGTCGGAATGGATCAGTGCGCGCTGTGCCACGAAAAAGAGGTCAAGAACTTCAAGCTGACTCAGCACGCCCGCATCCAGATTCCCGGCGAAGGTGCGCGCGTCGAGGGCGAAGGTTGCGAATCCTGTCACGGTCCCGGCAGCCTGCACGTGGATTCCGGCGGCGACCGCAAGCTGATCGTCAATCCGGGTAAGAACCCGGACGCCTGTTTCCAGTGCCACCTCGACAAGAACGCCGAGTTTAGTCTCCAATATCATCATCCGGTCAAGGAAGGGCGGATGAGTTGCACGGCCTGCCACGATCCGCACGGCGAGGACATCAACAAACCGAAGGAACTCTGGCTGGCCCGGGCCAACGAGGTCTGCGCCCAATGCCACCAGGAGCAGGCACGCACGCACGTGTACGAGCATGAAGCGTTGCGCGAAGGATGCACGACCTGCCACAACGTCCATGGCTCGATCAACGACAAGATGCTGGTCGAACGCGATAATAATCTCTGCCTGAAATGCCACGCGCAGGTCGCTTCACCCAGCCTGCCCGGGGTCGTGGCGATCGGCACGATGCCGCACGCGGGGTTTGCGCCGACCAGCTTTTTACAGCAGGGCACGTGTTTCAGCGCGGGCTGTCACACCGCCGTGCATGGGTCGGACATCAATGCTCATTTGCGGTACTAGGATGCGCTCATGAAGAGATCGATCCTGATAATGTTCATGGTCAGCCTCCCGATAACCCTGCTGGCATCGTCCTCGGTCCTTGCCGGCGACACCAACTCGGCAGCTCAACCGGACATCTCGATCACGCCGATCGGGCAGTATGTGACCGTACGCGGCGATGAAGGCAGGTTCCGCGAAGACTGGGGGATCAAGGAAGGCTGGGACGGCGGTATCGAAGACGCCACGTATCACCAGAAGATCGACAAGGACTGGGACATGGATCTCGAAGGCCGCGCATTGTTCGATGAGGAGGATTACAAACTGCGCCTGAACATCGCCAATCCCGATGTTGCTTTCCTGCGCGCAGGCTTTACTGAATTCCGCGACTACTCCGACGATTTCGGCGGGTTCTACCGGAACTTTGTGCCGGCAGGGTTTGAGTTGAATCGTGACCTGATTCTGCGCAATGGCGACATCTTCGTCGAAGCCGGGATCACGTTGCCCAACGTGCCAAAACTGACGCTGGGCTATGAGCGACAATTCCGCCAGGGCGAGGAGTCCTTGCTCGAATGGGGCGCGGTGACACAGGGCGCCACCACACGCAATATCTACCCGTCCGTCGAGCACATCGATGAGACCGTGGATACCGTGAAACTCCAGGTCGAACACGATATTAGCATCATCCACTTGGGCGACCAGTTCCGCTATCAGCATTATCACGACAACACGACGACCACGGATCAGTCCCTGAACCTGAACACCAGCGCCAGTCAGAGCGTGACCATTACCGAGAGCTACAAGCACGATGCATTCTTCAACACGTTCCGCATGGATAGCCATGTCAACGACAAGGTCTACTGGTCGGTCGGTTATTTGTACACCACGCTCGACGGCGTCGCGAGCGTCGGTCTAAATACCGTGCCGTTCAACGCGCCGCTCGATATGAATTGGGTGGCCCAGGGAGTCGATCTCGGTTCGGATTCGCATGTCGTCAATCTCAACACGATGTTCGGCCCGTTTGCCGGGTTGAGCTTCTATGCCGGCGGGGAAGCGGAGAGGACGCACAGTCACGGATCGGGCGACGCAGTACTTACGGAAATTGCAGGTGGGGGCGTCACCAATAATCCGGCCGCCATGCTTCACGGGGACGAAATCAAATTGAGTACGGACCAAACAATCGGCCTGCGGTACACAAAGATTCCTTACACGACACTGTACGCCGAGGGTAAATGGACCGAACAGCGTTATGAACTGGATGAAGAGTCGAGCGCGGGCACGCCGACCTTCCAGCTGGACCAAAACACCGCCGTCATGCGCCAGGACTACACCGCCGGGTTCAACACGGCACCAATCCCACGCGTCACACTGGCCGCCCGTTATCGCCACAGCATCTACCAGAATAATTACGACGACGAGGTGGACACGATTGAAGGGTATCCGGGATTCATCACCGCGCAGGACTTCACAACCGACGAGATCATGACCAAACTGACGTTGCGGCCGGCGTCCATGCTGACCATCGCGTTCACCTACCAGTTGGTGGACACGGATATTGGCACAAGCACAGAGGGCGTGCCAGCGCTCGGCACACCGGCCGGGAGCCTACAATCGGGCAATTACGACTCCTCCATCTACAGCGTAAGTGCCACCCTGACACCGATCTCGCGTCTTTATCTGACGGGACTGTTTTCGCTCCAGGAAACGCGCACCGTTTGTTTTGTAAACGACAATCCTGCTGTCACGAAGTATTCGGGCAATGTCTACAGCTTGATCGGCAGCGCGGGGTACGCACTCGATAACAAGACCGACCTGGACCTTCAGTGTTACTACTCCTGCGAGGAGGATG
Source organism: uncultured Verrucomicrobiota bacterium (assembly GCA_964487175.1). GTDB lineage: Bacteria > Verrucomicrobiota > Verrucomicrobiia > Palsa-1439 > Palsa-1439 > CAWFPN01. The sequence goes on from CAZAQZ010000047.1 coordinate 8,356, forward strand.
CGCAAAACAATGTCGCCGATGGTCTTCCGCTCGGCGCTGATAACCGCCGTAGCGGCGTGACCGTCGGTCTGACGCGCAAGATCAGCAAGAATGTCATGGCACGGTTCCGCTACGGGTTCTACCAACTCTCCGACCAAGCCAACGGTGGCCTCGATAATTATACCGCGCAGCTTGGCAGTGCCAGTTGCATGATCCACTTCTGACCCCACCGGCAGACAGCTTGTCGAGCGATTCAGCGCAGACCGCTACTTTGTCAGGGAATGCTGTCTCCATCTGTGCATTTAGTTCTTTCTTTGTGCTTGCAGCCGTTCGGCTTACCGGTTATGAAGGCGAGCGTGGCATCACTGGTGCATAGCGGCTCAGCCCTGTGAACAGTCCATATAAAATCGCTGCAAGAAGCCGAATCTCTGTATGCGGTTGACGGGGCACATCTAGTTTCTCGCTCTATGTTATGAAGCAATGACCGCATCGTCACCGTTTGGTTCACGCCGTCAGAGTGGGCCAGGGCGAAGGCGAAGGAGGAGCTTGCAACCCAACGCTCCTGCGGTACCATTCGCAATGGAGGTCGCGATGAAAAACCACAAGGTTGTTGAGCTATTGAAAAGGGCGTACGCGGGAGAACTGGAAACCGTGGAAAACTACCTTGCCAACTCGGTATGGTTGGACGGCTTGCAGGCCGATGAGGAAGAGCACCGCTGTCTGTTCGTCGGTTTTTTGCGCAGTCTGGAAGAACACGAGGCCAGACACGCTGCTGGAAAGTGAGAGGCGAACCCGATCACTCGTCCTCCAGTCGCACTTCCGTGCGCCAGCTTGGATTCCGGCGTGTCACTACCGGATCGCGTTTGAGAACCCGCCCCAGAGGTGGCGAAACGCTGGTTCGTAGCCGTCACCCCGCTTCAAACAGGCGTTGCCCGATAAACCCGCCTTCGGCGATCCCCCCCGGGCACGCAAACAGCCCGCCGCCCGTATGGGTGACGAACTGGTTCATCATGTCGAACTTCGACATCTTGTCGAAGATCTTGATGAACCCGGTCCGCGGGTCTTGCTGGTAGCAGATGAAGAGCAGTCCCGCGTCGTACTCCATCCCCTGCCGCCACGGCGGCCAGCGCTCGGTATTGAAGTTGACCCCGTCGTTGTACGAGTAAGGCCGACGGAGGATTCGTGCGCCGTCGTTGGTCTCGGCGACGGCGAGTCGGACGTGCGAGTTTTCCGGGATGATTGGGTTGCCATCCTTGTCGGTGGCGGTCAGGTCGGGCGAGTCGAACTCGTGTTTGCCACCCAGTGGAGCGCCGGAGGATTTCTGACGGCCGATCGTCTGCTCCTGAAACGCAACGTTCATGCGGTCCCAGTGCTCCAGCGCCATGCGGATCCGGCGGGCGACCACGTAGCTGCCTCCCTGCATCCAAGCCGGTCCTTCGCCGCCCACCCAGACAAATTTTTCCATGTCCCCAGGATCATTGATGAACGGGTTGCTCGTTCCGTCCTTGAACCCCATCAGGTTGCGCGGCGTCTCCTGGGAAGCCGACTTGGTGCTGAAGCCGGTCTGCGCCCAGCGCACCTGCGCCACGTCTGCCGCCAGCCGCGCCAACTGGCGAACGGCATGGAACGCAACCTGCGGATCATCGGCGCACGTTTGCACGGAGATGTCGCCGCCGGTGCGCGCTTCCACCAACTGGTCACCGTTGAATTTGGGCAAGTCAACGAGGGCATCAGGCCGGCGCGCCGCCAGGCCGAAGCGGTCCTGCCCGTCCTTGACGAACAATCCCGGGCCGAAGCCAAACGTTATCGTCAGCCGCGCCGGCCACAACTCCAGTGCCTCGCCGGTATCAGATCCGGGGACGGAAATATCCTGTCCAAGCGGTTCCGCGCTCTGGCCGTTGGTCATCCGGGCAGCAGCGGAAGTCCAGTCGCGCAGCATCTTGATCACGTCATCCCGCTTGGTGGTGACAAGGTCGAAGGCGGCAAAGTAGGTGTGACTCTGCAGCGGCGTGAGGATGCCCCCTTGATGGCGGCCCCAGAACGGTTCCGTCGCGTTCCGGGGATTTGCCTGCGACAGCCGGGCCTCTTCTTTGATCGCCACGAGGGCATTCGTTGCGGCGCGCGCGCTGACGCCCGCGCCGGCCACGGCCACCACTCCGCAGGCCCTGGCGAGAAAGCTGCGGCGGGACAAACGCGGTTTGTCCTTGTCTTGTCCATTCATCGGTACGCCTCCACAATGGTGTTCATGTCGTCCTCAACGTAATAGAATCCTTTGCCATCCGGTGTCATCGCGATGCCGAACAGGTCGCCGTTACCGGGAGGCGATTGCGCCTGGTCGGCATCGATCCATTGCGCATAGAGCTGCTTGCCGGTCGCGGGGTCAGTTTCCACCACCTGCCCGTTCAAGGCATTGCACGCCAGCAGGTGTCCATTGGGGGCCATCACCAAGGCCAGCGGCCGTCGCAGCAGGCCGTCTTCGGTCACCGTGCGGCCGGTCCCGGCGCTGGTCGTACGGGTGGCCGCATCCGGAACGGCGGCGATTCGATTGCCCAATGCGTCCGAGACATAGAGTGTGTTGTCCGGGCCAAGCGCCAAGCCCGTGGGACCAATCAGGAAGGAATCCTTGTCGGCCCGTTGACCGAAGCCGTTGGCGACCACTGTCTGGTCTGTCATCACCGGAGGTTTTCCTTCGGGGATGGAAAGTTCAATCCGCAGCACGGTCGCTTTTTTCACCGTCACAGGATAGCCCGTCTTCGGATCGCGGACTTCCGGGCCGGGAACGTCAAATCCGGCCATGCTCACGAAGAGCGTGGCGTTTGTCCCCCGATCGATGGTCGCCATATTGCCCCAGGGACCGTTGATGTTCGGGCCGGTCCATGTGGCGACGAGCTGGCCATTGGGATCGAGCACGAGCAGGCAACCGTCGCCCTTGGTGCGGCACGTGCCGTCGATGCTGGGTGTGTTTCCGACGATCACCCAGCCGGTTTTGAGCATCGTCATCGCCGTGGTCAACCCGACGCCGCCGGGGCATTGCGCCAGGTGCTGCGGCAGCCTGGCAAACAGTGTCGTCTTTTTGGTGGAGGGGTTGCAGTCAACAATGGTGGTGCCCGTTCCCTGCAAATTCGATACATTATTGAAATTGTCCACCAACCATCGCCCTTCTGAATTCGTCCGGCGGAGACAG
>CAZAQZ010000048.1:0-11459 GCA_964487175.1 uncultured Verrucomicrobiota bacterium
CAGGAAAGGGTCACGAAAAGCTCGAGGAGGAGATCGACGGCATCTTCATTTACCGTCATCGATTGCCCCCCGAGTTGAACTCCTCGATCGGGTATCTCAAGGAATACGCCGCCGCCTTATGGTGGGAGTGGAAACTGGCGCTCCGTGTGCGCCAGCAGCGCGGGTTCGATGTCATCCACGCCTGCAATCCGCCCGACCTCATCTTTCTTGTCGCGGCGTGGTTCAAATTTTTCCACGGGACAAAATTCATCTTCGACCACCACGATCTCAACCCCGAACTCTACGAATCCAAATTCAATCGCCGCGATTTCTTCTATCACACCCTGGTCGGGGCCGAGCGTCTGACGTTTATGATGGCCGACACGGTGATCAGTACGAACGAATCCTACAGGGATGTCGCAATCACGCGCGGGAAGAAACGGTCGGAGGACGTGTTCGTTGTTCGCAGCGGGCCGAAGGTGGACAAGTTCAAGCCCGTGCCACCCGACCCTGCCTACCGTCGAGGCCGCGAATATCTGGTCGGCTATCTCGGCGTCATGGGCCCGCAGGACGGCGTCGATCATCTCTTGAAGGCCGCGCAAACGCTGATCGTCCAGCGCGGCCGGACGGATATCCAGTTCTGCCTGATCGGCAGCGGCTCCATGTTTGAGGAACTTCAGAAACTCGCCCGCGAACTGGCTGTCATCGATTTTGTTGAATTCACCGGCCGCATTCCTGACGAAGAAGTCATCCGCCGACTTTCCAGTTGCGACGTCTGCGTCAATCCCGACCCGTTGAATCCGCTCAACGACAAGTCCACCATGAACAAGATCCTGGAGTACATGGCGCTGGAGCGCCCCATCGTGCAGTACGATTTATTGGAAGGCCGCCGCTCCGCCGCCGACGCCTCCGTGTATGCGGAGCCGAACAACATCCAGGACCTCGCCACCAAGATCGAGCAACTCCTCGCCGACCCCGAAGCCCGCGCCCGCATGGGCCAAATCGGACGTCAACGGATGGTGGACACGCTGGAATGGAAACATCAGGCCGCCCAGCTGCTCAACGCCTACGAGAAAACGCTTCGGCCCTGAACCGCAGCGCAATCAGAGCGCGACCGACTGTCCCGTTTGTAGGGACTTCAACGTCGCGAACGTAGCCTGCATGCTGGACACGATCTGATCGAGTGGGATCGGCATTGGGCCGCCGGTCTTGACGGCCTGGATGAATTGCCGGACTTCCTCGGCCTGTCCTTTATCGTGAAAATCATCCACGATCAGGTGCCGGCCACCGGCGAACACCTCGAAATGCTCCTTGGCCAGCGCGGAATCAGCCACGCTGAAATAATCCAGCGCGCCGACTGAGCCGTCGGCAAATCGCACCGACACTTGCACATTGTCGAGTCCAAATCCCTGCGCAAAAACTGACACGGGTTTCGCTCCCGTTACGAACACCATGTAATCCAGGAAGTGACAACCTTCGCCGAGCATGCGTCCGCCGCCGATTTCCGGGTCATGCGACCAGTGTTCGCGTGGCATCGGCGGCACGCTGACGCGATACCTCATCACCAGCGGCGGTGGCCCCATCTTCCGTGTCCCCTGCGAAAACGGCGCGAACCGGCGGTTGAATCCGACCATCAACCGCGTATTGCCGGTCTGCTTGATCGTGTCAATGATTTCGCCGAGTTGTTCCTCGTGCAGGCACAGGGGTTTTTCGCAAAACACGGTTTTGCCCGCCCGCAACGCCGCGCAGACGATCGGCGCATGCAGATCGTGCCGCGTGGCGACCAACACCGTGTTCACCGCGCTGTCGGCCAGCACCTCATGCCAATCGGCGGTGCTTTTCTCAAATCCAAATTTCTCCGCCGCCTTCTGCGCCTTCACACCAGTGGCCGTGCATACCGTGCGCAACGTCACGTCCCCGCTGGCCTTGAACTGCGGCAGCAACACTCCCTGCGCGTAGTTGCCTGCGCCAATCACACCGAGCGTTACCGGCGCCGCGGTCGCGCGCGCCGAAACCGGCTTCGGACTTCGCAAACGCGTCTCCGCTCCCTCGGGATACGAAATCAACACGCCCACGAACCGCTCGCCCGTCTTGCCCGTGATCAATTCATACGCCTTGGGAGCGTCGTCGATGGGAAACGTGTGCGTTATCAGCGGTGCGACATCGAGTCGTTTTGTCGCCAGCATCTGCAGGAACGCCTCCATGTTGCGTTGCTCCGTCCAGCGGACGTAGCCGATGGGATAATCCAACCCTTTCTCTTCGTAGAGCGGATCGTAACGGCCGGGGCCGTAACTGCGGGACAACCGAAACTCCAGTTCCTTCCGATAAAAAATTTCCCGGGGCACTTCCATTCCTGTCACACCCACCAGCACCACGCGACCGCGGTCCCGCAACAGGGTTGCCGCCTGTTCAATCGGCTCGCTGCTGGACGTTGACGCGGTGATGATGACCGTATCGAGTCCAAATCCATTGCTCAAATGCGCGGCCAGCCGTTCCACATCATCGCGCTTCGGCATGGCCACAGCATCGCAGCCGCAACGTTTTGCCAGGTCGCAGGCTGCCTCGTTCAAGTCGATCCCGAGCACCGTGCAACCCGCCGCTCTTAGCAGTTGCATCGTCAATTGCCCCACCAGTCCGAGCCCGATCACGCCCACCGTTTCGCCCAGGCGCACGTCGGCCTGACGCACACCCTGCATCGCAATCGCCCCCAGCGTGGTGAACGACGCGTGCGCCGGTTCGACCCCCTCGGGGATCTTCGCGCAAAGATTTTGCGGAACCGAGACGAGTTCAGCGTGACTGGCCACGTCCTGTCCCCCGCAGGCCACGCGATCGCCAACGGAGATCCCCGTGACTCCCTCGCCCACTGCGATGACGGTACCGGCGGTCGCATAGCCAAGCTGTTTCCATTGGTCAAGGCGCGACTTGACCTTGTTGATCGTGGCCGCAATGCCTTCGCGCTTCACGGTGTTCAACACCTGTCTGACCAGATCGGGCCGCGAGCGTGCCTTGCCGACGAGGGATTGCTGGGCGAGGCTGACAGTCTGCCGTTCCGTGCCCGCGCTGACCAGGGAGAACGCGTTTCGGACAAGCACCGTTCCCGGCGCGGCCACCGGTGGCGGCACATCCACCACCATGATGTCCCCGGTTTTGAAATCCTGGACGAGTTGTTTCATGACCGATTCAATTCTAATTGTTCCCGGGGCAGTTGGGAAACAATAAAGCGGAACTTGCCGCTGGTGGTGCGTTCGATCGCTTCGGGGTACTCGAACTTGATCTGCATCGTCGGTCCCAGCCGCTGGCGCGCTTCTGTCAGAATCGTTTGTTCGTCGTGCGCACCGTAGCCGTCGGCCCGGACGACCCGCAACAGGATTTCGTCGAGTTGTTTCTGGATGATCTGGGCTTCGCGCACGTGTTCGACGCCTTTGAACAGATGATCGAGCCGCCCGACCATGCGACCGTCCGGCGTGAGCACGTAATCCTCAATGCGACCTTCGACACGCTCAATCAAGGGAAAACCGCACCCGCAATCGCAGGTCCCCTGGCGGGCTGTCGCGCGATCACCGACACGGTAGCGGATCAGCGGCATGGCCCGATTGTTCAGGCCGGTGCAGAGCATCGTGCCGTCGTCGAGCAATTCCAGCACGCCGTAATCGGTCCGGTAATGCAACCGTCCCCGGGCGCACTCGACGATGTTACAGGTCATCTCACTGTTGCCATACCAGTTGAACACCTTCGTGCCGAACGCCTGTTCAATGGCGGCCCGCTGGAAATCCAGCAATGTTTCGCTGGCCGTAAACACCGCACGCGGTCGCACCGACGTCAGTCCCTTCTCGTTCATGTATCGGGCCAGCACATACAACGACGACGGATAGCCATGCACGAACCCGGCTGCGTATCTTCTCATGGCCTCAACGTAAGAGGACAGATTCTGCGGGGCGAGATGGTACGACGAGCACAGCAACCGTTTCTCCACAACATCCACCCGCCAAAAAGGCGGACGCTGTTGGGAGGACGGCACGACCGGATGACCCGATACATACACGCAAGGGGTCAGGTACGGGACGCCGCCCCATGCCTTGTGCCGCCACCGAAACGCCATTTCCATCTGGTGACAGTATCCGGTGTAGCGCACGGTCAATGGCGTGCCCGTCGTGCCGCTGGTTTGGACCTTCAGCAGACCGCGCGGCGAATATTCATCGGAAATAAATCTCCCGGGGGCGGCGGCAACGGTTTTCTTGTCGAGGATCGGCCAGTTGGATAGATCATCATCCGAACAGTCCAGTTCCCGATAATACGGGACATGCTGGCGCGCGTACCGTAACAGGTCACGGCAGGCAACCTGTTGTTCGGCCAGCAATTGATCGCGTGATCTGCGTTCGTTCTGCTCCAGCCGAATCAGGCCGTCATGAAAATCGCGACCATACTTTTGGCGATAATGCCACGCGCTGGCCGCGTTGACAGCCAGCGTTTGCGCCCAAACAGGCGCCGAATCGTAGAGATCTTTCCCCGGAAGCATTCGGTCAGCGCGCCTCGATGTGATCCTTCCAACCGAAATGAGGCCTGAAGTGCAAACACTCGCCCAGTTCGGGGACGACTTCGATTTGAGCGGGCGAAAATCCGGCCAGCGGCAAGTCCTGAGGTCGAAACGCTTCGCGCAGCGTGGCGATTCTTTCCCAGTCGAATCCCATCAATTGTGCGGCGACAAAATCCGTGGCGACAGGATTTGTCCCGGCAATCAGCACACCGCACGGCTTTGCGTCCGCCTCCATGGGACCGTCTCCTTCCCCGGCGATGATGCCGTCGATGATCGACAGATACCGCAACGGTTTGGTTCGCGGCTGCGCCGCGCCATCGAAGTGCAACAGGACCTTGTTGAGGTCGAGCACCATGCGCCAGGTCGTATCATTGCCGTACCAGTTGCCGCTCCGCACCACGGCGCTGGTGTCCCCGAAAACCTTTGACCCGATACGCCGAGCTGTGGGACCCCATAGCTTGGTGGCCGGTCCCGACCGCAGCGCCGCGGCCTTGAACGCGCGAATGGCGCGGCTTTGGAACTTGGTGGCCGCGTCGCTGCGCGGAAATTCGTCGCCGCCTTCGGCGGGTGTGCCGATGCAAAAATGCGGCAGATAATTCTTGTCGCCATTGATCCCCACCAGGTTTTTCAGGCTCAATGTCACACCGACTTTCTTGTGTGTCTTGAGTTTGGGCAGGTTGATGAATACATCGGCATCCATCACACTGCGCGAAATCAGGTATTCGTGGCGTCCGTTGGAATGGTGTTGGGCGGTGAACGCCGTATCATAATCAGCGCCATAGAACCTGCCCTTCTTGGTGTGGAAACAACTGCGCGCGGCCAGGTCCACCAGCGTGTAGCCGCGCGGGTCCTCGGGCAGTTTGCGCCGCTCGACGATCACTCCGTTGTCCGTCCGCCACGCCTCGCGGCGCAGGTCCAGAATCTCGAGGGAAACCTTGGGGAACTCGCGTGCCAGCCGCGCGCGAAGTTGCGGAATCCCGGCACGCTCACAAATCTTATCGAAGTTGCTGTCTGTCTGGGGCGCGTCGGCGATGGTGATGGTGCCCCGGCCTTCCATCGCAGTGGCCACGGCGGTGGCCACGGCGGCAATGACCGTACCGTGCGTGATGATTTGCTCCCATTCGTCCGGCCGGCTCGTGTGCGATTCGCGGATGAAATTCGGTTTGAGCAGCGCGCGCTCGCCGGGCTTGATCAATTCGCTGAAGGAAATGCCAAGCGCATCGAGAGCGTGTCGCACCGACGCGGTCACCTCTGCCTCGTGGTAGCGGGGTTGTTGGCGGACGACGGCCACACGTTGCGGCGGAATGGTTCGCTGGCTCATCGGTTGAATTGTACCATAATTCGTGCCGGTCGGCGCATTCTGCCAAAGCCGTTGGGAGTGTCAACCTCTGGAAACACGCTGTCCTGCGAGCAAAAACTTATTGCGGCGACAAAATGTTTCGCTGATACTGCTGGCGCTTTGGAACGCCCCAGCCAGGTTTCAATCACGCGACGCCAACACCTGTTCGCCGTGGTGCTTTTTGCTGCGGTACTGGTGGTCGTCTTTTACCGCGCCATCTTTCTGGGGGATGTCCTCGCCTCGGTCGATTTGCTCTCCAAGGACCTTCCCTGGCGGGCCGTGCTGCCAACCGATACCCGGATCAGCAATTTCACCGCCGCCGATTCCGCGGCCATCTTCTACCCCTGGAAGCACTTCGTGCACGACGAACTGCGGGCCGGTCGGTTTCCGCTGTGGTGCAAATACGTGGGGTGCGGCTATCCGCTGGCGGGCGAAGGCATGATCAAGCTGTATGGGTTGACCACGCTGTTTCTCTGGCTCGCGCCTCCGCCGATCGCGTCGTGGCTGACGTTTTCGGCACAACTGTTGATCGGGATGACCGGCCTGTACGCGTTGCTCTGCGCGTTTCGCGTGCGCTGGCCAGCGGCGGTGTTCGGCGGATTCGTATTCGGCCTCAACAGCGCCATGTTTCAACACCTCGAATTCGAACACGTCGTCGGCGGGCTCGTCTTCCTTCCCTGGATTTGCTGGGCGCTCTGGCGAGCCAGCGATCCTGGCGGAGCACGGGCGCGATTTCTCGGGCTGGGCGGTTTGTTCTTCGGGCTTTGCATCCTGCACGGTTCGCTGCAAAGCGCGCTGATGGTCTGGCTGTCGGCGTCAGGCTTCGCGGCGGGGGCAGTTTGGCGGCGCGAGCGGCCGCGATTCTGGCGCAACGTGTTTGGCGCGATCGTGGTGTTTTCGATTCTGGGTCTGCTGGTTGCGGCCGTCTCCCTGGTGCCCAACCTTGAACTGCTGGCACACAATACACGGGCCCGGTTCGAACATATCGGTTGGGCTGAACTGGTATGGAAGCGACCCTTGGTGATGCTCGCGTGGCTGGCCGCTCATTTCAATCCCGACGTGCTGGGCAATATGCAGACGTTCGATCTCGTGCGCGGTTTGGGCCGCGTTGGCACATTGTCCGCGACAGCTTCCATCACGGATGTCCGCGTATACTGCGGCCTGGCCGCCGCGGTGCTGGCGCTGTTCGGGCTGCGTGCCAGGGGCGATGCACGTGCGATGGGGCTGTGGTTGGTCATTGTGCCCGTGGCGATGGTCGTCATTTCGCCGTTGTTCCTGCTGATTTACTTTCGTGGCTTTGCCGCCTGCGCGTGCGGCGTGGCGATCCTTGCCGCGCTCGGCCTTGAGCGAATCCTGGAGCAGGACGTCTTGCTCAAGCGCGACGTCAGGCTGGCCGTTGGAGGACTCATCGTGGCCGCCGGCATGGTGGTGGCCGGGGGTACTGTTGTGACTGTCAAGCGTGAGCCGCTCACGCGCGAGGTGGAGCAAGTCGGATTGAAAGGAACGAGCCATTACAAAGCCGACGTGGGATGGCAGCAGGAGAAGGCGAGAGAGACAGTGAGGAATTTCTCTCTGCGCGGCAATGTGGTACTGCGCTTTTGCGTGTTCGCGCTGGCGGTCGCCCTGCTGCTCGAGGTTGCGCCCCGGCATGCCGTGGCCGCAGCTGTCCTGTGCGTCGCACTCAACGTTGTCGATCTTGTCGAGGTTGCGTGGCGGACAATTCCGATCGCGCCCCATAATTTCGACTATCCGCCGACGCCTGCGCTGGAGTTTCTCCAACGCCAGCCGGGCGAGTTTCGCATCGGCTCCTCTTGGGACGGCCAGACGGAGCCGCCGACGGCGAGTGCGAATGTGTTGATGGTCTATGGACTCGACGACGCGCGCGTGTATGAGTCGCTGTTCCCAAAAAATCCGTTGCTGGACACACAGGATTGGAGCGCTCTTAACGTGCGATTCTTCATCGTGCCGCCGGACGCCGTGTCGCCGAACGCCCGATGGCGGCGTGTGTTCCACGGCGAGGTGGACGTGTATGAGAACTCCGGCGCAGCGCCGCGCGTGTCGTTTACCCGCAACCTTGCCGACGGGACGGCTGAGGCAGCGGGAATTCGGATTGGGAAATACGTCTCCGGCCACATCTCGCTGTCGGTGAACGCGCCGGAATCAGGCTGGCTCATCGTGCGGGAGCGGCTCTACCCCGGCTGGCATGCGACGGTGAATGGCCGGCCAGTGGACTTGAGGGAAGCACAAGGCTTATGGCAGGCGGTGGCAGTACCGGCGGGAAACGGACAGGTTGAACTACGCTATTGCCCGCGGTCGGTGGAAATCGGCGCGGCAGCAACCTGCGCGGGGTTGTTAGTGGTGGTCGTGTTGTGGCGGTACGGACGCCGAAGTTCCATCTGACGAAAGTTTGTTGAACAGGTCAATCATTCGCTCTCCATACTGTTCGTGCGTGTAGAACCGGTGGAATTTTTCGCGATTGGCCGCGCTCATGCGCTGGCGCATTGCGGGGTCGTTGGCAAGCCGGAGAGTCTTGTCAGCCAGATCGGCGGGATTATGTTCTTCGACAAACAATCCGTTGACGCCCTCCTCGATAATTTCCGGGATCGCCGCGCGCTGCGTGGTGACGACGGGCAATCCCGCCCACAGAGCCTCCAGCAGCACCAAGCCGAATGTTTCCGCATGATAAAACGTCGGGAACACCAGGATGTCCGCCTCCACCAGCGCCCGCAATTTGGCATCGCCTGCCACAAGGCCCACAAACTCCACGTGCGATTGCAGCTTGTTTTCAGCAATGATGCGCTCCGCCTCCTGCCGCTCTTGATCTCGCCACCAACTGCCCGCGAACCGGAACCGCACGTCGGGCCGCTGGGCCACGACCTTCGGAATTGCCTCGAGCAGGACTAACACGCCTTTTTCCCGGATCAAATTCCCGAGATACAGCACGGTCAATCCTTCCTGCATGGCGGGCCGCGGTGGTGGTGATCCTGGCGCTTCGATGCCCAGCGGGACGGTGAAGATATTCTCATCCGGCAACTGGTGCTGAAAATTGAAGCGCAACCGTTCGCCGAGGACGATGCCAGCGACTGCGTTCTTGATCGTGGCATCAATGACGCTCTGCATCCAGCGCGGCGAACGGGAGTAAAAGTCGGGGAGATTATTGCCGTGGGCCCAAACAACCGTGGGAACGCCGAAGGCCCGGGCCAGCCCGAGCAGGAGCGCGTCCTTCAAGAACGCATTGCGGTTGAACGATGGTGGATAACAACAAAAATCGAATTTCTCCGTCATCAAATACCAGAACTCGACGAAGAAAAACCTTCCCATTTTCAAGAGTTTACCCACGCTAAACTTTTCCAGATCGCGAAGATCTTCGACCACGCTGAGATTGATAAACCTCACATCAAATTCCTGTGGGAAACGCGATCGCAGCAGGGCCCCGTAGGCGACAGCGGGGCCGAAGTACGGCGGAGGCGCGTAGCCGAACATCAGGATTCTTAGTTTCTTTGCCGATTTGTGCATGTTCGACACAGGTTGCCCGGTCTTTTGCCGCTTCTGGAGATCAGGTGGAAGATCCGCCGACATGTCCTGCTTAAGGCCGCCGTCCTTGGACGGACGACTACGCGCGCTGATCCCCATTCCCATGGGACTGGAGATATTTCACACGAACCGGCGTGTCGTGTCCACATCATTTCCAGCACCCGCGGAAGCCGGCGTGCAACAGGAACAGACAAGCCGGAACTTTAGCCAGACTCGGGCAGAAGAAACCCTGGATGCTTAACACTGAAGACCGTCCTGTGGCCGGGATGCGCCCGCGTGTAGAGCGCATAGCTGAACGGCCCTTGCCAGTAAGCGCCCTGCAGCAATTTGCGCAGGCGATGGTGGATAACGATCAGCGGACTGGACCTCCGCGCCCAAGCCGGGGCCGAATTGTGCATCTGCTCCTTTTCCCGCAGCGCGTTCGGCTTGAAGTTCATGTTCTCGCCGGTCCGGGTGAATGCCGAGGTGTAACACCGCAGTACCGCCGTTTTGACCTTCAAGTCCAGCAACCGCAGCACCCAGTCCGCATCGCCCACGTCGCGCCACCGCGTATCGAAATACAGCTCGTGCTTGTCCAGGAGATCCCGCCGGAAGAAAGTGGAGCAGCTAAACGTCGGCAGATGACTCACCCAAATGTGGTGCTTCAGTGGCCGGACTGCCTTGCGATAGGCGATGAATTGGCCCTCTGGATCGACGACGATGGTATCCGCAAACACCGCGTCGATGTCAGGGTGATCTTGGAAAAACCCGCGCACCCTGGCGAGCACTCCGGGCAAGTATTGTTCGTCGCAATTGAGGTAGGCGAGAATCCCGCCTCTTGCCCGGCGCAGACCGCGATTAATTGCATCGTACATGCCGCCGTCTTTCTCCACGTACGCTGTGACCCGCGGATCCTGGGGCAGCCAATCCAGAGTTCCGTCGTCAGAACCAGCATCTTGTACGATGTGCTCGACCTCGACACCCTCCTGGTCTGCCACCGAAGCAATGCAGAGCTTGAGCCACTCGGCGTTTCGGAAGCTCGGGGTGACGATCGACAGGAGCATGGCGGATGACCCAGCTGCGATTCAGCCGCTAGGCAGGAAGCGGGTTCGCGACCGGCGATGAGGAGGCAGCCATCTCATCATAAATCCAGCGATAGGTTTTCTCCAGTCCTTCACGTAACGAGATGTGAGGTTCCCATCCCAGTAACGATTTGATCCTGGTATTATCGCTGTTTCTGCCCCGAACCCCTTTGGGGGCCGACAAATCGTAGCGGCGGGCCAACTTGACCCCCGCGATTTCCTCGACGATGTCCACCAGTTGATTAATGGTGACCAGTTCGCTGCTGCCGAGATTGATCGGATCGAGAATATCGCTGTTCAAGATGGCCAGGATTCCCTTGATGCAATCATCGATGTACATGAAACTGCGGGTTTGGTGGCCGTCGCCCCAAATGTCGATCTCATGGCGACCACTGCGCTTTGCCTCAATGACTTTGCGGCAGATGGCGGCTGGCGCCTTCTCGCGGCCGCCGTCATAGGTGCCGTGCGGTCCGTACACGTTATGAAAGCGCGCAACGCGCGTGGTCAGCCCGAAGTCCTCCCGAAAATGGCGGCACATCCGTTCGCTGAACAGTTTTTCCCAGCCGTAGCCGTCTTCGGGCATGGCAGGATACGCGTCTTCCTCTCGCAGCGGAACCACGTCCGCCGACGTTTGCTTTGTCGCATTATAGACGCACGCCGACGAACTGTAGAAGAACCGTCGAATGTGTTCTTCCCGGGCAGCCATCAATAAATGCGTGTTAATCAGCACGCTGAGCATGCACAACGCCTTGTTGTTTTCGATGAATCCCATGCCGCCCATGTCGGCAGCGAGATTGAACACGATGGCGCCATCCTTGACCGCTCGCCGGCAGGCAGATAGATCTTTCAAATCCAACTGCTGATTGTCCGCCTGCTTGTGCAATTGATACCATTCATGAGCCGGCTTTTGATCGACGGCCCGAATATCGAAATGGCGCTGCCGCAAAAACTCGGCGATAAGGTGCCCCCCGATAAAGCCGCCCGCTCCGCAGACGATGATCTTCTCAGATTT
>CAZAQZ010000049.1:0-11458 GCA_964487175.1 uncultured Verrucomicrobiota bacterium
ACCGAGGGCGACAGCGACGGGCCGCATTTCGCAAACGCGCGCAACAGGACATCGCCTCCTTTGCGAGTCACGTGCCGACCGACAAACAGGATCACGTGTTCGAACGGGATCGCGAGCTGAAGCCTCTGCGTGCGACGTTCCTGTTCTTCGGCGGGACGAAACCGGAATGTGTCAACGGCATTGGGCAGGAATACTGCCTGGTCGGTGCGATTGATATGCCGTTGCAACTCATCGACCACGGCGCGACTGGGGCAGACGAAGGCGTCAAGCCGCTCAAGCACCGGCCGGAAAACGCGGATGCCGGGCCGCTTGGATTCGAACAGCATCGACGCATCGTGTTCGGTCGGGAGTTTCAACAGCGTGGGGAGGTTGTGCCGCAACGCTGCTGCCAAGGCACTGGCGGAGAATCGGTACAAGGCATGCGCGTGGACGACGGTCGGAGCCCGACGTCGCGCCGCGGAGAACTCCTTGCTGAACGACCGATAGAGCGTTGCCGGGGATCGCGCTTCGAAAGATTCACAGCAACTCTGCACACTTGCGGGGAGTTCGTTCCGGCGGGCGGCCGGTGTATCAGTCACGATGCGCAACTGAACGGACGGGTCGCGAAGCAACGCCTGTGCCAGCGCGAGAGCTTGATGTTCGTAGCCACCCGTACGCTCAATGCGGGGTACAATGAAATAAATCGTGAGTGGGTCCATTATTCAGGGCAACGGTTGATAGCGCGCGCACCACAAGTTCCAGGACAAAAGCGTCCACAGTTTCAGCCCGTGATTGAACCTGCCTGATTGGTGTCCCTCCCAAAGTGAGCGAATCACTTCCGGATTGGGTGAAGTGGGCCCATCGGTCGCTCCCAACAGGATCTCGCCGGCGAAACTCTTCAAGTCGGCGCGCAACCAATGATCGATGGGCACGTCGAATCCATGTTTGGGCCGATCCACGATTTCGGCGGGCAAATAGCGGCGGGCTACATTGCGCAGAAGGACTTTGTCCCCACTGCGGTCGATTTTCAATTCAGCGGGAACTGACGTGAGCCGCTCCACCAGCGTGCGATCCAAATAAGGCGCGCGCGCCTCCAACGAAGCCGCCATGCACATCTTATCCACCTTCATCAACAAATCATCCGGCAGCCACGTGAGTATCTCGTGCCACATCAACCAGTCCGTCGTGCTTGGAAACTGATTCGGAGCCGGGCCCGAAATCGGAATCGCGGCCTGGTCAGCGAGGCGAGGGAAAAGCAACGCTTGCTCCCGGGGTGAAAACACACGGTGATAAGCAGTAAATCGCTGTTCCGGTGACTGCTGGAGTAATTGGAGCGCTTTGCGCATGCGACGCGACGGCGCACATTTGCCACCCATCGCGAACAGCGGCTGGATTAACGGAAACAAATGTGATCGTTGCAAGCGGCTGATCCGTTGCTCATAGCGATAGCGGGTGTAGCCGCCGAATAGTTCGTCCGCACCCTCTCCGGTGAGAGTTACTTTGAGTTCGCGGGCGGCAACGCGGCTGAGCAACAGCGTGGGCAGGGCAGCCGGATCGGCCAGCGGTTCGTCGAGATAATAAACCGCGTCGGGCAGTGCGCTGACTACATCTCTGGCGGTAACTCGAACGGAAACATGCTGGGTGCCAAACAACTTGCTGACATGGTCGGCATGGGCCGACTCGTCGAACCCGCTGACCGACTCGAATCCAACCGAAAATGTTTTGATCGGATTGGGACAAAATCGTGCCATCAACGCGACGATCAGACTGGAGTCAACTCCGCCACTGAGAAACGCACCCACGGGAACGTCGGCCACCAACCGGAGTCGTACCGAATCCTGCAACAATTGATCCAATTCATCAGAGTCAGGCGGTGGCTGGTTGGCCCGCGGTTTTGGAGGTGACCAATAACACCGTTCCTCCGGGGGCTTGTGTTGTTCGACGATCAGACAGTGCCCGGGCTGGAGCTTCTTGATGTCACGAAAGACCGTGGAAGGCCCCGCGATGTAGCGGCGCGTGAAGAAACCGCCCACAGACTGCCAATCCAATGTCCGTGACAGGGCAGGGAATTCGAGGAGGGATTTGATTTCGGAACTGAAAGCAAAGCAATTTGCGTCTGCGAAGTAGTACAGCGGTTTCTTACCCAACGGGTCACGGGCGAGAAACAGCCGCCGTCGGCCTGCGTCCCACAACGCCAGGGCAAACATGCCGTGCAACTGCGTTAGCATCTCATCACCGTATGCGGCGTACGCATGAAGGATGCATTCCGTGTCGCTGTGACCTCGAAAGGCATGTCCCTTCGCCTCCAAGCTGGCTCGAATCGAAGCATGATTGTAGATTTCGCCATTGAAGACGAGGGTCAGCTGACCGTCGTTGCTGAGCATCGGTTGATGGCCGGCGGGCGAAAGATCGATGATGCTGAGGCGTCTCGCGGCCAAACCCCCGTCGGGATGCGCCCAGATGCCTTCATCATCCGGCCCGCGATGCGCCAGCGGCGCGCTCATGCGAGACAGACGCTGCACGATGGTATCGCGGTTGAGCCCTGGTTGGATGAATCCGCAAATGCCGCACATGCGATTACCGAACCAGGACGTTGATGGCGCTGTTCATGGGCAGGGAAAGAATTTCAAATCTATCGCCCATACGCAATGATGGAATGCGGGGCTTGAAGGGAATGAGGCAGGCCACTACAGTACCCGCACATGAGCGGGGATGCTCCAACGCTATCTGTCATCATTCCAAGCTACAACACCGCGCCGCTGGTGCGCCAGTGTTTGCGCAGCATTCTGTCGCGGCCACGGCCTGTCTCCGTGGAGATTATCGTTGTGGACAATGGGTCAAGTGATGGCACAGCCGAACTCATTCGGAACGAGTTTCCTGAAGTAAAAGTGATCGCGCTGCCGGCCAATCACGGCTATGGCGCGGCCTGCAATCGCGGAGCGCAACATGCGCAGGGTGGGATTCTGCTGTTTCTGAACAGCGATACCCAAGTACAGGAGGGTGCATTGGACGTGGTGGTCGAAGCGTTTCGCCGGCAGCCGTCCCCGGCTGCCGTCGCGTGCCACGAAGTGGATCCGGCCGGCAACACGGTGTTGAGTTGCTATTCGCATCATACACTACGGTCGGGAATCAGTTTCCTCACTGGCTATCGTCTTTTCAAGCGTGAGGGCGACCGGTATCGGGTCGCTGGCTGGGACCGCAAGACCGATCGTTGGGTGGACAACGTCAGCGGTTTTGCCTGGGCGATTCGACGGGAGACATTGAATCAATTGGGAGGTTTCGACGAGGAATTGTTTCTCTATTGTGAAGAACAGGACATGGCCATGCGGTTGGAGCCGCTGGGTGGAAAAATCCTGTATTGCGCCGATGCTCGAATTCTCCATCTGGGAGGCGGCAGCAGCAAACCGATGGGCAGGTTTGCAACGCGCCGCCAGTGGGTTGAGAGTTTTGTGCATCTTCGGCGAAAGCATGGAGTAGGCGCCGGTGCGTGGCTCGATCGGATCGTCCTGTATCCCTTTCTGCTGCTTTGGCGGGTGGGTCTTGCCGCTGGACTAGACCGCGGGCGGCGTCCGGTCGATCCAAAAAAATAGATCGTTGGCGGCGCTCCTCCAGGAATTTGAATACCGGCCATAGCCGCCGTTGAGCCACTCCCGCAACACCTTCGGCACGCGTTGTACCGCTTGCGGGGGGAGCGTGGCGCGAAAGTTGTAGTGGTCGATCTTGTGTTGAATCTCCCCAACGAGTTCGGGATGACGGAGCTGGCCGGTAAACGCTGCGAGTCGATCGCGCGCCAATTCGTAGTGCGCCGCAACCGCGGCATAGGAATCACGTGACCGCGGATAGTCCAGCCATTGACGCGGGGGCCGCAGGCCGATCCGTTGTTGGGAGTGACGACGGTACTGGATCAGCGGCTCAGGCAAGGGAACGATATCGGCACACGCTGCGATCATCAGCGCGATCCAGGCATCATGCAGCCATTGCGAGGGGATGGGCAGAAGCAGGTTGCGAAATTCTGCGCGGAGGGCGAGCGTCGCCCCCGTGACAACATTGTGGCGCAATAGAACCTCGGTCGCGTGGCCCTCGGCAAACTTCAACCGGTCGGATTTATTGAAATAATCTTGCCAGAGAGAAAGCCCGAGAGGGTCCCCGTGCTCGTTCACAACGTCAGCGTTGCTGAACACGGCCCCGGCTTGCGGGGAACGGGCAAATGCGTCGGCGATCCACTCCAGTTTGTCCGACCGCCATATGTCGTCCTGATCAGAAAGAGCGACGAGATTGCCGGTGCACAAGCTGATCGCCTTTTCGAAGTTGTTGGTGGGGCCGAGTTGATGCTCATTGAAAAACAGATGGACGGGGAACGTCGAGCCCGCCATATAATTCTTCAGGATTGTGACAGTATTATCGGTCGAGCGATCATCGCAAACGACTAGTTCATTGGGAGGGTGGGTTTGCGCTGTAATGCTTTCAAGTTGCTGACGCAAATAAGGGGCTCCATTGCACGTACACATTGCAACTGAAATCGTGGTCGAGCCGTTCATGGTTCTTGCCGCAGACCGGCCATCAATTCCTTGAGACGGGTCCTCAAGGCATCGCGTTCATCGTCGGCAAACATCACGAACCAGGCGGTAGGGGCGGAGACCACCGCGCTCAGCAAGACATAAGTCAGCTGCCCCCATCCATTGGGCACGACAGAAGCTCCAGTGAAAAGCGCGAGCGCAACAGTTGCCGCCACTGCGACCGGCCGCATCTTGGCGGCGCTCTCGGGGAGCAGACCAGTGGCCACGACAAAGAGCATGGCGGCGTCGATGGTCACTCGGAAGGTCCAGGCGATCGCGGCACCCTCGATACCCCGCGTTTTTAGGAGCCACCAGAGAGCCAGCAGGTAGAGCGGAAACTCGGCTAGGTGTAGTTTGGCCGTCAAATCAGCCCTGCCGGTGCCCTGAACGAGGGAGAAGGGTACGTAGGCCAGGCAATTGACGAACACGCCGGCAGTCAGCCATTGCAACACGCGGGTACTGTGCACGGCAAATTCATCGCCCAACCAGAATTTCAGGAGTGGATGAGCAAATGTCAGCAGCGTCAGGCACACGGGAAACAAGCAAAGAAACAAGTACTTTGTGCTCGTGGAAAACATGCGCGCCGCTCGCTGCCGATTCTGTGTCGCCAGCGTCGAAAACGCAGGAAACAGTACGGCGACCAGCGCACTGGGAACCAGCCAAAGTTTTGTGACCAGCGCGGAGGGTGTGGCGTAATAAGCCACCGCGGCCATTGAGATGATTGCGCCCACAAGGAAGTCATCCAGTGTCACCATCAGGGGCGAGATCACATTGCTGACCGTCATCCACCCACCGAATCGCAACAGTGGCCCTACCGCCGAGCGTGTCCACGCCACTCGCCGTAGCGAGGGCATTACCTGCAGGCAGAACAGGTAGTTGGCGACCCACCCGATTAGCCTTCCTGCGACCAATACGGCGGTCACCACCGCCAGGCTTTGCGTAAACGGCAGCACGACCAGTGGTCCGATAAACATGAAGATTCGAACAGGGATCAGGACGGCGTTGATCTTTGCGAATTCCTGATGTGCCGCCAGTACACCACTGAGCCCGGCATCGGTGACAATGATCGGTAGAGATGCCGCCAGCAAATAAAACGCGCGCAACGACTCAGGTTGCAGGCTCGGCGGTATCTTGAGGACGTGGTGGACCAGCCAGTGCGCCGCCATCGCCGTTGCCAGCGCCCCAACCACCGCCATTGCGAACATCAACAATAAGGCAGTCCACACGTTCGCCGGCAGCTCATCATGACCACCCGCGCCGAGCTTTTCGGCGACGAACTTGATCAGCGCCCGGCTCAACCCGAAATCGAACAGACTGAAATAGCCAATCAATCCCCACGCCAGGTTCAGTACGCCATATCGATCGGTGCCCAGACCGCGAATCAACACCGGCACCGTGAAGACGGCGACAGTCAATGGAATCACCTGGCCCAGGATGTTCCAGACGGCGCTGCGCGCCAGCCGCTTTGGCGCCAGACGCGCGAGGACGCCGGATTCTATTGAGAAGCGGTCCATGCAAGCATTTCCACCCGCATTCATCCTTCATGCACCTGCCTGCGGGCAAGAAAATAGTTTATTTGACCAGTCAGGCAAGCCTTTGTATTGTTTGTCCCAGACGAAAAAGCGGTGAGGGATGACCAGCAGAATTCTTTTTCTTTATTTGACGAAGCACTCGGGCCATTACGCGGCCGCGGTGGCGATTGAGCATGCGGTTCGCCGTTTCGATCCGGAAGCACAGAGCATGCTTCTCGATTCATTCAGCCACGCCAACCCTGTACTCTCGAAGGTCACCCTCAAGGCGTACTTGGCCGCCCTGAAGGCCGCCCCCGAGATCTGGGAGTGGATGTACGACAACCCCGAGTTCAAACAGCGCACGGCTGCCATCCGCGAACTGCTTAATCGTGGCAACTCCAAGAAATTGCAGGGTGTGCTGAATGAGTTTCGGCCTCATGCGATTGTCTGCACACAGGCGTTTGCCTGTGGCGTGATGGCTTCTTGGAAACAGCGGACCGGCAGGAATTCGCCTGCTCTTATCGGCGTATTGACTGATTTCGTTGCCCACCGCTATTGGGCGCATGAAAAGGTCGACCTTTATATTGCGCCGACCGAGGAGACGAGACGGACGTTGATTTCGCAGGGTGTGCCGCCCGATCGCATCAAGGCGCACGGCCTGCCGATCAGCGAGAAGTTCAACCGGCCGATTAACCAGGAGTTGGTCCTGAGGAACCTCGGGCTGAAACCAGGTTTGCCGAAGGTGCTGGTCATGGGCGGCAGCCTCGGGCTCGGTCCCATGAAATCGGTCATCCGCAAACTCGACAAACTCCCGCAGCCATTCGACATCATTGCTGTCACGGGCAAGAACGAAGAACTCAAGGAGCGGCTCACCCGCAAGGGTCGCAAGCTTCGTCATCACACTATCATCCTGGGATTTGTGGACAACATCCATGAGCTGATGGACGTGGCGGAAATGGTCGTCACCAAGCCCGGAGGCATCACCACGGCGGAAGCGCTCGTGAAACGCGTGCCGATGATCATCATCAACCCGATTCCCGGCCAGGAAGCCAAGAATACGGAGTTCCTCCTTTCGCAAAACGTGGCGGTCGAAGCCGAGAATGCGAGCGACGTGATGCTTTACGTGGACGAATTCTTTCGCAACCCCGCGAAGTTGCGCCGGATGCGCGATGCGGCCCGGGTTCTTGGCCGGTCGGACGCGGCGGAGCGCGCCGCGGAATCCATCCTCAAAACACTCTCGGCCAAGCGTACGCCTGCCCTTGCCGGCATTCACGAAGTCGCGTGAAATACCTTCAACTCAAATTCGCCGAGTTTCTCTCGCGTCTGCTGCCGCGCAAAGTAGGCTACGGCGTGGCGCGCCGCATCGCGGACGTGTACGTGCTAAGCGACCGGCGCGGCCGCGAGGCCGTGATGGCCAACCTTCAGCGCATCCATCAACACAGCGGCGTTTCATTGTCACGTCGGGCGTTGCGGGCTCTGGCGCGCGAAAACTTTCTGAACTTTGCCAAATACCTGGTGGACTTCTTCCAGTTTTTGCGTCCGCAGCCAGAGCGGCTGAATCGGGTCATCAATTTCTGCAATGCGCCGGAGATCTTCGACAAACTTCTGTCGCACGGCAAAGGTGTAATCGCCGTCAGCGCCCATCTGGGCAACTGGGAACTCGGCGCATCAGCGCTGGCGTCACTCGGTTATCAGTTCAACGTCGTGGCGCTGTGGCAGCGCGATGAGAAGCTCAATGAATTATACCAAAGCCATCGGATGGCCCGTCAACTCCGCCCCATTCCCATGGGCCGTGCAGCACGCGGTTGTATTGCGGCCCTGAAGCGAAACGAAATCGTGGCGGTCATCGGCGACCGCGATTTCACGGGCTCGCGGGACACGGTCGAATTCTTTGGTCAACCCGCGCGCCTTCCTGACGGGCCTGCCAAACTGGGCCTGGCAACAGGCGCGCCGATCCTGCCGATCTTCATGATTCGGTTGCCGGACGACACGTTCACCTACATCGTCGACGAACCGATTTGGCCCGACAAGTCGCGGGACTCTGTTCAGGACATTATGCGGCGGATTGCAGTTGCAATGGAACGGGTGATCAGCCGACACAGCGAACAGTGGTTTCTGTTCCACGATTTGTGGGACGTGGAGGAAGACCGGCTGCTGGCAACGATCGCGGCCTTTGGCAAGCCACCAGCCGACGCGCGGGGCAGAGACGACAGGGCCTCCAAGTCACGGTGAGCCCATGACGGAGCGGGTCATCGCGCTGATCCCGGCATTCAACGAAGCGGCGCACATCGCCGCTGTCGTCGACAAAGCCCGTGCTTACGTGGACAAGGTCATTGTGATCGATGACGGTTCCACCGATCAAACCGCCCAAGTTGCCCAATCTGCCGGCGCTGAAGTGTTCCGGCACACTGTCAATCGAGGCAAGGGAGCCGCCATCGTGACAGGATTGCGGTTGTTTGCCGAGTCAGACGCCGGGTTCACTGTGTTTCTGGACGCCGATGGACAGCATGATGCAGTGGACATCCCGAAGTTCATTGAAGCCGCGCGGCAGACGGATGCATCGATAGCCGTCGGCACGCGTATGGGTGGAACACGCGACATGCCCCTGGTGCGTTTGTGGACGAACCAGTTCACCTCGTGGGTCACCAGCAAACTGGCGCGACAGAGGATTCCGGACAGCCAGTGTGGATTCCGGCTGTTGCGTCGCTCCGTTCTTGGCGACATCAAATTGTCAGAGGGCCGCTTTGAGACGGAAACCGAGATGCTGATCCAGGCGGGTCGTGCCGGCCACAAGATCGTCAGCGTCCCTATCCGCACCATTTACGAAGGCCAACAAAGCCACATTCATCCCTTGCGCGACACCGCACGATTTTTCAGATTGGTGGCCAGGTATCTGTAGGGACGAACGATTGGACACAACCGTTATGATCCTTGCCAGTCGGCGTTTTCTGGAAATACTGGACTTGGGGGGCATGCTCGTGTACACGTAACGACTTCGCTATGGAGAAGATTCTTCAGCCAATTATTTCTTGGATAATCAACGTGATTTCGGTGATGGGTTATCCAGGCATTGTTTTGCTGATGGCGTTGGAAAGCGCCTGCATCCCGTTGCCGAGCGAAGTGATCATGCCATTTTCGGGTTACCTGGTGTTCACGGGACGATTCGGATTGCATGCGGCGGCGCTGGCGGGTGCCTTGGGATGTGCGGTTGGCTCGGCGGTGGCGTATTGGGTTGGCGTCTACGGTGGGCGACCGTTCCTCGAGAAGTACGGACGCTATCTGTTGATTCGGCGCAAGGATCTGGACATGGCCGACCGGTTCTTCAATCGATGGGGGATGGGGGCGGTATTCATCAGCCGGTTGCTGCCGGTCATCCGCACCTTTATTTCGCTGCCGGCTGGAATCAGCCGGATGCCCTTCGTGCCGTTTATCACCTTGTCGTTTGTCGGTTCAGTGCCGTGGTGCTATCTGCTGGCATACGTCGGACAAAAGCTGGGGGAAAACTGGGAGAGCATCCGCAACTATTTCCACGGGGCGGATGCGGTGATCGGAATCGTTTTGGGAATCGGGTTCGCCGTCTGGCTCTGGCATCATCTCCGGCCCGAACCGGAGCAGAAAACGTCGTAGGATGCAGGCCTCGCTTTAGTGTTTGTCGCGGACATGATTTTGTGGTTAGATGAGCAGGCTAATTACGGGACGTAGCGCAGTTTGGCTAGCGCGCTTGGTTCGGGACCAAGAGGTCGCGGGTTCAAATCCCGCCGTCCCGACCACTTTCCCTCAGCAAAACTCAAAGTTTTACTTTTGGCGTGACAAATCCGTGACAGATTTGGTAATTTGGGTGTGCGATGAAACGCTCATTCCTTGTTAGCGTTGGATCGGTCAAGATTCCAGTCTACGGACTCTCTAGTGGCCGCTGGTGCCTCAGCTACTACCAAGACGGAAAGCGACGCAGGGAGACCCGCGCAACGCGCGAGGAAGCCACCAAACGAGCCGAAGAAGTCGCAACCGCCATCCATGGCCAGAAAGCCGCTGGCCTCAACCTGACGGGCGCGGACCGCGACATCTATACCCGAGCACTCGACACACTCCGGCCCTTCGGCGTGCCGCTTCACGATGCAGTCGAAGCCTACGCCAAAGCCAGAAAGAAGCTCCCGGAGGTATCGCTGAGTGAGGCTGTCGATTTTTACCTGCAACACAATCAGACCAACCTGCCGAAAAAGACCGTCAAGGAGGTTGCCGACGAATTGCTGGCCGCGAAACGGCAGGATCGCTTCAGCGCCGACTATCTCAGAGACCTGAACGCGCGGCTCCCACGTATCGCCACCGCCTTCCCTGGTCCCATCAGGGAAGTGACGCAAGGACAGATTGAGAACTGGTTGCGATCATTGCCGGTCTCGATGCGGACGCGGAACAATTTTCGGGGTCTTGTTGTATTGCTGTTTCGGTTTGCTCGTCAGCGCGGCTATCTGCTGCGAGATCGCACCACAGAGGCCGACGCGCTGTCCCGCGCCAAAGACACGGGCGGTGAGATCGAAATCTTCCGGCCCCAAGACTTCGCGCGGCTCATCGCAAGAGCCAGCGCTGAGGTGGTGCCGTTTCTGGCCCTTGGCGCATTCACGGGACTTCGCCACGCCGAGCTTTTGCGCCTTGAGTGGGAGGATATTCGTTTCGCGCAAGCGTTCGTGGAGGTAAAGGCGAAGAAGGCCAAGACCGCGCAGCGTCGCCTTATCCCGATCCAGCCGAACTTGCAGGCATGGCTTGCGCCATATGCCGCGCTGACCGGCCCGGTTTGCCCGTGGATAAGTATCCGGCGGACGGTGGTAAGGCTGGGGAAAACCCTTGGCATTCACTGGCCGAAGAACGGCTTGCGGCATTCGTTTGCGACATACCGCTTAGCACAGTGCCAGGACGCTGCCAAGGTCGCGCTGGAAATGGGCAACACACCCAGCATGATTTTTCGCCACTACAGGGAATTGGTTGCTCCGCAAGAAGCAGCGGAATGGTGGAGCATCTTCCCGGAGCAGGCGGCGAACGTGGTGCCGATGGGGAATGCCCGCGGGGCTAAGTAAGCGGCCCTATCGTCTAAGCCAATGCCGCTCCTTCGGCTGTTATGCGCTGTCAGCATGGCAGGACGTTGCGAAGGTTTCGTATCAAATGGGGAATTCGCCATCGGTTTGCCGACGCCACCACGAACAGGTTGTAAGGCAATCCGACGCCGTCCGGTTTTGGGCGTTGCGACCGTCTGCTGATGGCGCTGAAAAGATCGTCCCGCTGACCGTCAACCGGTACGAGGCGCGCGTCCCCAAGCTAGTCGAGTCCGGCCCGGGAACCGGCGCAGGCCAATCTCTTGGAGGGTCACGATCTGCCTTGCGCTACTGACTAATCTTCACGCCGGGGGCTGTCGTCGCCCAT
>CAZAQZ010000050.1:0-11409 GCA_964487175.1 uncultured Verrucomicrobiota bacterium
TCATCGCGTTCGTGACGCTTGTCGCGCAGGCTGCAGGCGAAGGTCAGACACTCGCGAACACCGAAGCTATTCCTTATTGGGGACGGCTTGGGTTGGTCGGCTACTGCAGCTTATTCTACGTGAAAAAGTTCTTCTGGCCGTCCCACCTCTCGGCTGTCTACCCGGCATTTGACGAATTCGGATGGACTTCGTGGACGGCGATAGGCTATGCACTTGGTTTCATCCTGCTCACCGGTGTGATCGTCGCGGCGCGCCGACGCGCGCCCGTTCTGCTGCCTTCGTGGCTGTTTTATCTGATTACGTTATCCCCGACGATTGGCCTGGTACCCGTCGGCATTCATGTGGTCGCAGACCGGTTTTCCTACCTGCCGCTGGTGGGATTGGCTTTTCCCGTGAGTTTCGGTCTCGTGACGGCAGCGGATAAGCTGACCCGCCGACAAGCTGTTGCAGGAGGCGCGCTTTACTGCTGCGTGGCGGTATCTGTTTTTTTCCTCACCCTTCTGAGCGTGCAGCGAACGCGCGTGTGGGAAAACACGGAGACATTGTTTCAGAATGCGATTCAGGAGAACCCAAACTGTCTGCCCGCCTATATCAATTTGACGGAGTGGTACACCAGCCACCGGCAATTTGACAAAGCCATCGGATGCGGACAGCAGGCCATCCAAATCGCCCCGGAAGGATTGCCCGGACGCAGGAATCTGGCGCACGCTCTGATCCAGGCGGGTCGCCCGAAAGATGCCATCGGGGTATTGCGTCCCCTGGCCGAACACAAGGTGCAGGATCTCGATCTGTGGCGGACGCTGGGCGAATGTTTTGTGGCCGAGCACGATTGGAAGAATGCCAAAGCCGCCCTTGAAACTGCGCTCGGTTACGCCACCTCGAACTCCGACAGGCAGGAAATCAGCGCGATGCTCGATTCGGCGCGGCAACATCCCGGACGGGATACGGGTTCGCATTGACGTGCGTGCGCTCCGTTGAATACTCGAAATCAACGGTCGCGACCCGGTCCGGCGCTACCTTGACGTCGCGCGCCTGAGTGCCGAGCGCTTCATGCCAGGCACAGAGTTTATAGGTACCTGCGGGGACTCCACGAATTGTGAACCGGCCATTTTCATCCGTCAGCGCCGCCCATGCATGGGGCATGACTGCGATGTAGCCAGCCATCCAATTGTGTCCGTTGTCGCTCGTGGCATGCAACAATGTTGGTTCGTGCCAGTCGGTCAACCTCCATCGCTTCTCAAAACCTGCATATGGCGCGGCCACGCTGAGGATCGTCGTGGGCCCATTTGTGCCGCTCATCGATGCGATGCGCACGATATGCAAGACCGGGTCACTATTCTTCAGAATCAGGATTCCCCCACTGCGGGCAATCTGAATCCGCGGAACAAACTCGCAGTTCCGTTCGTCGAGAATAGCGGGCGCGTTGTCGTTGGAGGCGTGGTTGTCATTGGGCATCGGTCCGGCCAGATAGACCACGACATCCTCCACCGTCTGGTTTGTGCCCAAGAGCAGTGACTGCATCGGACGGTTTCCGTCCCCGCACACGTCCGAGTCCTGTTCCGCATAGACCATCGGGATGTTGGGAGCGCGGCCGTTCAACCGCACTGAACCCACAATGGTCCCGCCGCCTGTTTCGGCTCCGCAAACGCGAACCGACCAGACGAAAACAAACGTCGCCATGATGAGACTAAGCCTGCGCATACCAGCGATAGAGCATGAAATAAATCAACACGCCTGTGACGGACACGTACAGCCAAATCGGCCATGTCCACCGCGCAATGGCTTTGTGCCGATCGAACCGGCGACGTGCCGCGCGGATTACCGTCAGGGGAGCGAGCACCAGGGCAGTTGCCAGCGCCAGTGGCTCATGAGTGATGAGGATGATGAAGTAAACGGCCCGAATCCAACCCTGGCCTTTAAAATGAATCGCTCCGACTTGAATGTGATAGGTGAGGTACGACACGAGAAACACGACGGATACCGTCAAGGCCGCGATCATGCAAACAGCATGTGCGGCAATGCGCCGCTGGCGAATCATGACGTATCCGGCCACCAGAAACACCGCGCTTGTGGCATTCAGGATCGCGTTGACTGCGGGCAAGTCCGCGAGATGGATCATGAGCGCGCCGCCAGCAACCGACTCACATCTTCCACCAATTGCTTCAAAGAGTCACGTTCTGTCCCGTCGTAGTATCCACGGATCAATCCATCCCGGTCCACCAGCACAATCTTCGAACTGTGCAGGATTGGTTCGTCCTGCGAGTCAGCATTGTCTTCCACCGACATCCGAAATGAATTCCGAATCATTTGACGGATTGCCGTCTTGTTGCCGGTCAGGAACAACCAATGCGACCGATCAGCCCCGTACATGTCCGCATACTTTGTCAGCACCTCGGGTGTGTCCCGCTCGGGATCGACCGACACGCTGACCAACCGCCAATCTTCGCGTTTGGGCAACTCCATTTGCAATTGCGCCATGCCGTGCATCATCCGCGGGCATTGTCCTGCACAATGCGTGAAAATGAATTCGGCCATCCAAACACGGCCACGCAGGTCCGACAAATGCACCGGCTTGCCGTTCGCTTCGATCATCGAAAACTCCGGTACTTGACCGAGCATCGGCAAGGGTGTCATCCGCGAGGCCAACGTATGGTCGCGTGCAAGAATTGTAATGGTCACCGCCACAAACGGCAGTACCAGCAATGCGATCAGGAGTCCCTGGATGACAACCCGCTTTCCCTGCGTTTTCACTGCAGGTCCCCCGCTGTCGTTCGTCTCGCCGCCACGTTACTTAGCACGAACATCACGATCGCAAACCCGATGGTGACGCTCATCGTCACAGTCTTTGAGGGCAAATCCGCTGTCGCCTGAGGTTGCGACCAGTACAACCCCTGACGCAGCGCTGCCACGCCGTAGGAAACAGGATTACACTTCATCACCCACCCCAGAATCGCCGGCGCACCGGATGCAGGAAACACAGCACCTGACAGCAGCCATAGGGGAATCAGGAACAGATTCATGATCGCATGGAACCCCTGCGTCGAATCCATCCGCCAGGCAAGGAGGAACCCAAGCCCTGTCAATCCGAACGCGAGCAGAAACATCACGGCAACCAACCACAGGATGGACGCAAAACTTAGCGACAAGCCGACAAACGGCGCCAGCGCAAGAAAGATCAGCCCTTGGACCAGTGCCAGCGTTGTGCCGCCGAGAATCTTACCCAGCACCAGCCCAAATCTACCGACGGGAGCCACCAGCACCGCCTGCAGGAATCCTTCGCGACGATCTTCGATGATTGAGATTGTCGAGAAAATGGCCGTGAACAACAACACCAGCACGATCGTTCCCGCAAAAAAATACTCAAGATAGCCGTGTCCTTCAGGGGCAGTTGGGGCTTTGAACGATTTCCCGAAACCGGAGCCCAGCAGCAACCAGAACACGAGCGGCGTACCCAATGCGCCAACCACACGGTCTCGCTGGCGGAAGAACCGCACCATTTCGCGCCACCATAATGTCGCGGCGGGCAACATGAAGTACACCTGACCGGTATCGCTCATGTCTCTTCCCCTTCAAACCGATGGCCCGTCAGATGAATGAACACGTCCTCCAGGCCGGGCTTGCCGACGCTGATCGCATCGATCTGGCCCGGAAACGCTTCGACAAGGTCGGTGATGAATTCATGGCCCCGGGCGCGCTCCAACCGCAGGCTGCCATTCAGGATGGTCGGTTCAACTCCAAACTTCGCGCGAATCTGGTCGCGCAATTGTTCTGCCTGTTTTGTTTCGATCGAGATTACGTCGCCGCCGATTCTCTCCTTCAGCGCCGCAGGCGTGTCCAATGCCACCAGCTTCCCGCGATCCAGAATGGCCAGGCGATCGCAGCGCTCAGCCTCCTCCATGATGTGCGTGGTCAACAAAACCGTCACTCCATCGCGGCTGCGCAATTCTTCCAAATAATCACCCAATTCGCTGCGCACGCGCGGGTCAAGGCCCGTGCTCGGCTCGTCGAGCAGCAACAGTTCCGGCTTGTGCAACAAGCCCTTGGCAAGCTCGACACGGCGGCGTTGCCCGCCCGAAAGGGTCTCGACCAAATCATGCGCGCGATCGGCGATTCCGAAACGGGAAAGCAATTCATCAATTCTGGTTTGCAGCGTCGCCCCGCGCAGATTGTAGAGGTGACCCTGATGTCGCAGATTTTCGAGGACTGTCAGCTTTTTGTCCAGACTTGGTGACTGGAACACCACGCCGATGCGTCGGCGCACTTCGGTGCGATCCGTTGTCACGTCACGGTCGAAGATGCGGACTCGACCTTCCGCCGGAGCGATCAGGGTGCAGAGGATGCGAAACAACGTGGTCTTGCCGCCGCCATTGGGTCCAAGCAGACCAAAGATTTCGCCGCGCCCGACCGTGAAGCTGACACCATCCAGCGCCGTCCGCTTGCCGTAGCGGTGCGACAAGGCGTCGACTGTCAGAATGGGGTTATCCATGGTGAACAGCCCTAGAAACCGGCGTCCACGATGATGAGAAGCAGCAGCAACGGCAGGTAAATTACCGAAGCTTTCAGCAATCTCTTTGCATCCAGAAATGTTTTCGTGCGTGTGAGAAGCACTCCGACGGAAAACAATCCCAATCCCATAATTAGCGCCCCGTAGCAATAAATCTTCCCGGTCATCCCGATGGCCGTTGGTAAAAGTGAAACGCCGATGAGCAATCCGGAATAGAGCAATGTTTGACGAAACGTGCTCCGACCGCTGGGATCGACGACAGGAAGCATCTTGAAGCCGGCATTCTGGTAGTCATCCTTGAACATCCATGCGATCGCATAGAAATGCGGATGCTGCCATGCAAACAGGATCGCAAACAGAATCCAACTGCCCACATCCAGCCGTCCCGTCGCCGCCGCCCAACCGCACATCGGTGGGATTGCACCTGGAATCGCACCGACTGTCGTGTTGAACCACGTCAGCCGCTTCATCGGAGTATAGACCAGGACATACAGGAAGGCCGCCAGCAGCACCAAAAACCCTGTCAGCAGGTTGACGCGCCACACTAACAGGAACAGCCCGGCCAGCATGAGGCAAATGCCGAACGCCAAAGCACTGGAAGGCGAAATAATCCCGGCCGGTAACGCGCGGTTGCGGGTCCGCACCATTCTGCCGTCCACTTCGCGTTCCAGATAATTGTTCAACACAGCCGCACCACCCGTGGCGCTACCAACTCCAAGGAGTGTCACGATCAACAGCAGCAATGAATGAATTCCCCTCCCTGCGACAAAGAACCCGAGCGTCGTGGTCACCAACACCATGGATACAATGCGCGGCTTAGCCAAATCGACATAGGCGCGAAACAAGTTCCGCGATTGTGGGTTTGCGGTGGTATCGGCCGATGCGGGCTCGGCTAGAAACCGACAAATCCTGATCGTCAACGAGAAACACACCGCCAAGATCAGCGCCCCGATCGCCATGTGAATCGTGGGCACGATGACTTGGATTGGGTCGAGCTGGCCGGATTCGGATTTCGGCACACGCACCATGAATGTGGCGACACCCACACCAATCTGTGCGGCAACCAAAAGAGGAAGGCAAAATGCGTGTCTCTTGAGAGAAGTTTCCTGGACACACCGCAATACATTCATCGCCAGCACAAGAACCATGAGCGTAACAAGCACCGCCCCCACGATGTGCGCCATCACCCCCACGTTGGCGTGACGGATCGCCGCTCCCAGCATGAGCTGGATGTAAACCAGCACTGTGGTCACAACGGCCAGCCGTTTCAAGTTGGCCGATCCTTTTGTCAGAACCACTGAACCGTCTCGCACCCACTTTGCGGAAGTCGCCATCGCCAAAGCGATGGTGATGCAGAAAAACGTCTCGGCCAGGCCCGCGTGCGCAATCGACACCGACGGAGGGAGAAAAAGTTTTACTGTCAGTCCACCAAGAATCCCCTGCGCAATCACGGCCGCCAGCGCCGCAATCCCAAGACGGCGCACCCACCGGCGCGGTTCGGCACTGACAAGCCACACCGAGAGCACAACCGTCAGCATTCCAACCGTGCTGGCGATGAGGCGGTGGCCGTGTTCGTAAAAAATGCCGCCGACCCATTTGGATCGGGGAAACGAAAACATGAATTGGCCGTAGGTTGTCGGCCAGTCCGGCACAGACAGGCCCGCGCGGTGGCTAGTCACGGTTGCGCCGGCCAGGAGCAGCAAATAGGTGGCACAGGCCGTAAGCCAGGCGAATCGGTGAAGCCAGGGATTTGAACGCGCAATCATTTACAGCTGTGGGTCTCCAATGCGCCCGTTATTGGAGATCATCCTCCTGGGCCTTGATCCAAGCGTCGTAAGTTTTTTGGTCGTCGATCGTCAGGTAACCCTTCATTCGGTAATGGCCAAGTCCGCAAAGTTGGGCGCAGGCGATTTCGGCTGGATAACGCGGGCCGATCGAGATGCTGGTAATGCCGTTGGTGACCAATTGCGCAAGCAGATCGTCCGACAGTGAATGACCTTTCTTGAGAATGACGTTCCCATCCTTGCCTACGTAGTCCTGCATCGAAACGTACCCATCGCGGGTTTTGGAAAGTGGCAGGCTAACAGTCTCTGCCATCTCTTCCCGAAGCTGGTCCGAGGTCTTGGTTGCTGTGAAATGGATTGGAATGAGCATGCCGGGAATCGCATCCTGTTTGACGCGCATCACAGGCAGGAAAAAGCTGTGGATTACATCCTTGGTGGTGATCTCGATGACAATGGGACGGTTCACGGGGATGTGGAGCTGGTTGACCGTGACGATGTCATCTTTGGCATTGGGGTCGTTGCGATCCAGACCGATCGGGTTGCTCGACTCGTCTACCAGCTTGATATCGGTGCGGCCGAATTTCCCGTCAGGCCCGGGATAATGAATGTTCCAGGCGAATTGCTGCGCGATCACGCGAATATGAATAGTGTCTGGTTCCGTCGGAAACGCACTGACCTTCCAGGACCAAAACGGAATCGAAATGCCGACGAGCAGCAGGACTTCGACGACGGCCACCGCCGCCTCCAAGTACGAAGACGCGTGGCTCTTTACCCCGGTATAATCAGCTTTTGGATTCCTGCTTTTGCGGAACCGAATCAGCGTGTACACGAAGAAACTGATCCATCCGACGAAGAGCACCACCATCAGCAAATGCACGTAAAAGAGCAACCGATCAACTTGTGCGCCATGCGTTGAGGCGTCGATTGGCAAACCCAGGATGTTTTGGAGCATTTGTTGTTTTCCTGTTCGATTGATTCACTCAGGGCGTCGTATCCACCGAGTATCGGCGCGCCCGTCTCGCAAAATAGACGATCATTCCACCGAATCCACCCAGCACGATTCCCGTCACACCGAGCATGGTCAATATGCCCATGTTCATTCCGTGTGTCTGGGCGGCATCCGGCGCTCCGTAGCAAGCCGCGCACGCCAGCAATGAGACGACCAGGTTCATTGATTGTGATTGTCCTTAAATTTCCGCAGAAACATGACTTCGTACGCCACGAGGGCGATCCCCAAAGCAAACGAGATATATCCCGAGATCGTGTACATCATTCGACCCCGCGCGTAATCCGAGTCGATGCACCATGCACCGAATCCCAGGCACAACAGCACCGACACCGTGATAAAGAAAACGTGAAACGCCTTAAGGGACATGTTGCTCGCCTCCCTGTGGCGCGGCGTCAGGTGTCGTCGCCTCCTGGTGATGACCGTGAACGTGCCACTGTGGCACGTTGAAAATGCCCGGCTTGTTGCCTTGTTGGTCCCCGTATGAAAACAGGATCAGTCCCAGCAGCGCCACAACAAACACCGCCGTAAGCGCGAGAACGAAGTAAATCAGTTTCTTTTCCGAGAACAGGTGCATGAAGTAGCCCGCCACCAGCGATCCCTTCACGATCGCGATGATCAAGGCGACAATGATTCCCAGCATGATCCCCAAATGCACATTGGCGGCCATCACCGTGGCGATTGTCCCGACAATCAGGGCCGCGCCCACGGCCCCGTAGATCTTCCGTTGTTTCGCGATGGCTTCTGGAGTGTGTGCGCTCATAAGTTCCTCCGGTGCTTCATTTGCCCGGCAATAAATATAGCGTGGGAAACAGGAAAATCCAAACCAGGTCCACAAAATGCCAGTATAACCCCGCCACTTCCACGCGATTCGTGAACCGCTGCGGATCCGTGAACCACATCTTGCTGCCCGGTCCCCAAAGATAGCCGATGACGATCACTCCGCCAATGACGTGCAGGGCGTGCAACGCCGTCATCGTGAAATAAATCGCCATATACGTGCTGGTTGAAGGTAACAAACCGTGCTCAAATTTCGCAGCGTACTCGAATCCCTTGATCACCATAAAGGTCAGGGCACACAGAAGTGTGATACCAGCGAACAACTTGAAGCGCGCGAAGTTCTTCGCCTGCAGCGCCGCCCACGAAAACACCATGGTCACGCTCGAGGCAATCAACACCAAGGTGTTGACCATACCCATCGGCACGTTGAGGATTTCGGCGCCGTGTTCCCATGTTTCCGCCCCCGTGCGCAGCAGTACATAAGTGGAAAACAATGCGCCGAATAACATGACTTCAGACGCCAGAAACAGCCAGACTCCAAGTTTGGCGTTGTACAGGCCAGTATCGGGCCGTTCCGTCGTATTGTAGGGAATCTCGATAGCTGCTGACATTATTGACTCTCCTGCGTCGTAGTGCCGCCTTCAGGTTCATTCTGCGGCACAAAATCCTTCGGGTGGCCCGGTACACTGTATTCGTATGGCCCACGGTAAACGATCGGCACCTTCAGGAAATTGCCGTGAGGCGGGGGTGTCGGCGTTGCCCATTCCAGCGTGGTGGAATCCCACGGATTATCTTCCGCCTTGCGCCCCGCGAACAGACTCCAGAAGAAATTGACGACGAACACCAACTGCACCACGCCGAGCGCCCAGGCCGAGTGTGACATCACTTTATTCAGATACAGGACGTGCTGCGCATGCAGATAGGAGGTTCCTCCATCATAGAGCCGTCGCGAGACACCCGCCATCCCCTGAATGAACATCGGCATAAAAATGCCGTTCATGAACACGAACGAACCCCAGAAATGAATCCTTCCCAGCGTCTCGTTCATCTTCCGGCCCGTGACCTTGGGGAACCAGAAATAAATCCCCGCGAACAAGGCAAACAACGTTCCCGGCGCCACGACGTAGTGAAAGTGCCCGATCACGTAATAGGTATCGTGCAGATGAATGTCAGCGGAGGCGAGGCCCAGCGGCAAGCCCGTCAGTCCGCCGATGCCAAACATTGGCAGAAAGGCCAGCGCGAACAACATCGGCACCGTAAAACGGATTGAGCCGCCCCACAGCGAGAGGATCAAGGCCGTCAAAATAATGATCGACGGAATAGAAATGATCATCGTCGTTGTCTGGAAGAAGGCATTAATCGATGTGCCCATCCCCGTCAGGAACATATGGTGCGCCCAGACGATAAATGACATGAACCCCAGAAAGATCGCCGAATACACCATCGATTTGTAGCCCCACAGCGGTTTTCGCGTGTTGTTGCCGATGACCTCCGCAACGATGCCCATTGCCGGCAGAATCAACACGTAGACCTCGGGGTGCGCCAGAAACCAAAACAGATGCTGCCAGAGCAACGAACTGCCACCGCCGCTCACAATGAGTGCCTTGCCTCCCACCACGAGCCCTGTTGGCAGGAAGAAACTTGTCCCCGCCACGCGATCCATCAGTTGCATGACGCCGGCAGCTTCCAGCGGCGGGAACGCCAGCAACAGCAGGAAGCCCGTCACCAACTGCGACCATACAAAGAACGGCAGCCGCATGAAGGTCAGCCCCGGGCAGCGCAACTGGATGATGGTGGTGATGGTGTTGATGGAACCAAGCAGGGACGACGTGATCAGGAACACCATGCCGATCAGCCACATTGTCTGCCCCGTCCACAACGGCGCAAGACCGTCGCTGAAGAAACCAAGAACTCCTGTGGGATGGTGGAAATAAGCAATCAGAGAAGCGCCCAGAGTCATCTGGGCCGGTGTGGCGATGTCGGACAGCGGCGCATACGACGTCCAACCGGATTGCGCGGAACCGCCCGGCGCGAAGAAACTGGCGAGCATCAGCAAGCCGCCCGGGAAGTACGCCCAGTAGCTCGCCATGTTGAGCTTTGGAAATGCCATGTCCTGTGCGCCGACTTGCAGCGGCACGAGGTAATTTCCAAAGGCGCCCACGGCCAGCGGAACCACGCCGAGGAACACCATGATCGTGCCATGCATCGCACCGAGCTGATTGTAAAACTCGGGGGCCATGATTCCCGACGGCATGCGCGCCGCGCCCAGCCAGCCGACGAGCCACGGCAACGGCAGTGGCTTGCCGGGATACGCCAACTGCCAGCGCATCATCATGATCAGACAGAACCCGAAGAACAGAAAACACAGGGATGTCAGCCCGTACTGTATGCCAATGACCTTGTGGTCCGTCGAAAAAATGTATTTTCGCCAGAAGGACAACTCTCCGTGATGCGCGATTGCTGTGTCTGCCACTGCGATAACCCTTTCCTGTCCTGTTTAGGACAAAGCCATTGAGCACCCCGTGTGGATCCCGATCACAGGATGCTCCCGGCGCAAACTTCGAGAACGTTTAATAACACCGGCTGCGAACCGGTTCTGTTATTCGGCCTTGTAGGCGAAGTCGGCGGTCTTGGCTTCGCCATCTCCCACCTTCACGGTCACATCTTTCGTGCCGTACTTTTCATGCCAGGCTTCAACCACATACTCGCCGGCAGGGAGGCCCTTCAATGAAAATTTGCCGTCATCGCCCGTGACCGCATAAAACGGATTATCCGTAACACCCACATAGGCCGACATCCACGGATGTACGTCGCACTTGAAGTGGACCATGATCTCCGGGTTCGCAAAGGTCTTCATCGTCTCCAGGCCCTTGTTGGGCTGGCCAACGTTGAATTCCGCGCTCTTGGTGGGCATGGCGTGAATGTTGTGCAGCGTGTCATCCATGTTGACGATCTTCAGGTGCTGATGCGCCATCATGCCGAATACGTGCGGGATGTAATGGCAACCTGTCTGGTCCAACTCAACCGGCGTCTTCGGTGCTTCGTACGTCTTGCTTTCCAGCCCGCTCTTTACATAAATAAACACGTTCTTCAGTGTGCCGTCGGGGTTAACAATCACCTCTTCGCTCCTCAAGGGGGCATCGGCATGCATCTCGGCGCATTTCGGGTCGGCGTCCACGGTGATCTTCTTCATCTTCGGGGCCGTGCCTTCAAAGGTCACTTTGCCCGAGATGGAAGCGGTATCGTCTGCATTCACCCTCGCTCCCACCAACGCCGCCATCGCCATCGCACAGAGACAAAGCTTCAGATAATTCATATGAAATCTCCTCAACAAT
>CAZAQZ010000051.1:0-11384 GCA_964487175.1 uncultured Verrucomicrobiota bacterium
GACCCTTGGCGAAAGCAAGCTGCAGGAAGCCAAACTGAAAATCCCCCTTGTGTCCGGCCGCGCTCACTGGCATATGGTCGGCCACCTCCAATCGAACAAAGCCCGCGATGCCGTTGAATTGTTTGAGTTGATTCACTCCGTGGACAGTGTGAAACTGGCAACCGAGATCAATAAATGGGCCGGGCGGGCGGGCAAGATGCAGCGGATCCTGCTGGAAGTGAATCTTTCAGGGGAGAGCAGCAAGTACGGCCTCAAGCCGGATGCGCTGGATGAGACGCTCGATCAAATCATTCCGCTGTCCCGCATTCAAGTGGAAGGCCTGATGACGGTTCCTCCGTATGCCGAGGATATGGAGAAGGTTCGGCCCTATTTTCGGCAATTGAGGGATTTGGGTAAGGCTGCGGGCTGCAAGCACGACCTTTTATTGCCGCACCTGTCGATGGGCATGACCCAGGACTTCGAGGTTGCCATCGAGGAAGGCGCGACCATTGTTCGTATTGGCACCGCAATTTTCGGAGAGCGAAAGAGACATGAACCTGAAGAATAAGACCATCGCATTTATCGGGGCGGGCAACATGGGCGAGGCGTTGATCCGCGGCCTGCAGGCCGCAGGCACGATGAAGCCCGAACAAATTATCATCACCGATGTGCGGGAGGACCGGCTGGAAATACTTTCAAAGGCGTTTGGCGTTCGCACGTTAGCGGACAACGCCGCCGCTGTGTCTGCCGCCAATATTGTGCTGCTTGCCGTGAAACCGCAGCACATGACAAAGGTGTTGGCCGGTTTTC
The DNA here is from genome assembly GCA_964487175.1 of uncultured Verrucomicrobiota bacterium. GTDB lineage: Bacteria > Verrucomicrobiota > Verrucomicrobiia > Palsa-1439 > Palsa-1439 > CAWFPN01. The sequence continues at coordinate 790 of CAZAQZ010000051.1, forward strand.
GCGACGCGGTCACCGGAGACAAACTGCTCATCAGCATCGCTGCCGGCATCCCCACGACCAAGATCGAAGGCGTGCTGGGCGGCGCACCACATGTCGTGCGGGTCATGCCCAATACGCCAGCCCTGGTTGGTGCCGGCGCAACCGCCCTCTGCAAGGGCAGGCACGCAACCGACGACGACTTGGAGACGGCGGAGGCCATCCTGGGAGCGGTGGGCACGACGGCAAGAACCGAGGAACAATACATGGATGCCGTCACGGCGTTGAGCGGCAGTGGTCCAGCCTACATCTTCCTGGTGGCCGAGGCGATGACGAAGGCGGGTATCGAAGTCGGGTTAAGCGAACATGTCTCCCGGACGCTGACCCAACAAACCATTCTAGGCGCGGCGAGGCTGATGGTGGAAAGCGGCGAACTGCCTGCTGAGCTACGCCGCAGGGTGACGTCGCCAGGGGGGACAACCGAAGCTGCGATCAAGGTGATGAACAGTCACAAGCTCACCGAGATATTCATCGAAGCGATCAAAGCAGCCGCGGACCGCGGCCGCGAGCTTTCCGGTTCCTAGTCGGCGAAACAGCCTCGCCTCTCCTTATCCACCCGCGACGGCGAAAATGTCGAAATGCCGCCATTTCATCATGTCATCCGCGCCCAGTTGCATCCCCACATAATCCTCATCGCCGTTGAACTTGTGTATCCGGTATCCGAGGGCGGTCAGATCCTCAAAATAACCACGCCGCTGATCGGCGGGCATGTACTGATAGATCTCCGACTTGATAAATGGATGCGTCAATTCCAGCAATTCCCGCAGCGACGCCGCCACCGCCCGATCGAATCCCTCGGTATCGATCTTAATATAGCGCACCTTGCTGAGCGCGCCCGGGAACTCCGCCTTCAAGTAGTGCACCAGGTTCTTCCCCACCACAGGCAACTTGAAAAAATGGGTATGCGTCCACCGATCGATCCCGTCATGGCATCCGCCGTTGCAAAAACCGGAATCGGAGTACTCGAATTCGAAAGCACCGTCCTGCGGCGTGGCGGCGAACATCAGCGGGAATATGTTTGTCTGCTTCCGGTTCAATGCTGCATTCGCCAGCAAAATCTTGAACGCATAGGGATTCGGCTCCAGTGCAAACACGCAGCCCGTCGGCCCCACCGCCAGCGCCATCGGCAGCGTGGAATCCCCTGTGTGCGCCCCGATATCGATCGCCACGTCGCCTTCGCGCAGAAATCGGCGCAGCGCATCGACGCCTCCTTGGGAGATTTCCTTCCTCTGCTCCTTGGGAAGACGCCCGCGCGCGTACTGAATCTCGCCTTCACGCGGCAGGACGAACGAATCCAAATCGAATGAGTATTCCTTCGTCGCCGGTTTTAACCCGACACCGTAAAGAATCTCCTTCAATTTCATCGTGCGAACCCCACTAAGACAGCCTGTCACGTTTGCCGAAAGGCTCAAGTAAAAAAAGACGGTTGAGATTTCTCAGAGTGCTAGTACTCTTATGGAGTCTTCGTGGGCGCAGGCGGCTTGAGGGTGGTGATAGTCCTTAGCAAGGGAGGATGTCACTTGAAATGGGGCGCAAGCTGGTCATGTTTTCCCCGAATGGACGCCAGACTCTAACCATGAGGAGGCTGAACCAATGAGCGAGTCGTCGACAACATCGTTGACTGTTCCCGTGGGCAAGCGCGATCACATTCAAGGGTCATCGTCTGCCGTCGTGACCTTGTTGGAGTATGGCGATTACCAGTGCCCGTTCTGTGGTGACACCCACCCGATTATCAAGAGCCTCCAGAAACAGTTTGGCGATGAAATGCGGTTTGTGTTTCGCAATTTCCCGCTGGCCAGACTCCACGCCTACGCCCAGCGCGCAGCCGAAGCCGCGGAAGCCGCGGGTGCTCAGGGCAAGTTCTGGGAGATGCACGATTATTTATACGAGCATCAGCAGGCGCTCGATGCGGGGAATTTGGTGCGAGCCGCCGAGAGGCTCGGTCTGGACAAGGTGAAGTTCAATCGCGAAGTCGCCGAGCGGTTTTATGCCGACCGTGTCCAGCAGGATATTGACAGCGCGATGGAGAGCGGAGTAGGGGGCACTCCAACGCTCTTCATTAACGGCGTGCGCAACGATGACGATGATGATTTCGACACATTGAAAGCGAAGATCGAAGAAGCCATCCTGATTGGCAAGGCATCGAAAGGAAAGCGGCGGCCCTGATTATGGCGAAACCGGTGATATGGACTGTGGATGACGACCCCGATGTATTGCGGGCCGTGGAGCGCGATTTGCGGAGGCAATATGGGAATCGGTACCGCGTCATGGCGGCGGATTCCGGAGCGGGCGCATTGGAATCCGTCAAGCAGTTGAAGTTGCGCAACGACCCCATCGCGTTATTTTTGGTGGATCAACGGATGCCGCACATGTCCGGTGTGGAATTCCTCGAGGCGGCCCTGGTGTTCTATCCGGATGCCAAACGCGCCCTGCTCACCGCTTACGCGGACACGGATGCGGCCATCCGCGCCATCAACTCCGTGAAGATCGATCATTACCTGATGAAGCCGTGGGATCCGCCCGAGGAACGGCTGTACGGTGTCGTGGACGATTTGCTCGATGATTGGCAGGCGACCTTCCATCCGCCGTTTGAAGGAATCCGGATCATCGGCCACCGCTGGTCGCCTCACTTCAATCAGATCAGGGATTTTCTGGCGAGGAATTCCATTCCGTACCAGTTGTTGGACGCCGAAACGGATGAGACAGCACATCAGTTGATGAACAGCTGTCGCACAGAGGTCAAGCAGTTGCCTCTGGTCGTCTTTTCGGACGGCTCGCATCTGGACGACCCGTCGCCGGCTGTTGTGGCGGAGAAACTGGGGTTGAAAACAAGGGCGGAGCAGCCGTTTTATGATTTGGTTATAGTCGGTGGTGGTCCGGCTGGCTTGGCGGCAGCGGTCTATGGAGCTGCCGACGGCTTGCGAACGCTGCTCATCGAGCGCGAAGCTCCCGGTGGACAGGCAGGCAGGAGTTCTCGCATCGAGAATTACCTCGGGTTTCCGACCGGGCTCAGCGGGTTTGATCTGGCCCGGCGGGCGGTCAGCCAGGCCCGGCGGTTTGGCGTGGAGATTCTCGCGCCGCAGGAAGTGACCGGCGTCCGTGTCGACGGTCCGTCTCGGTTTGTCACCTTGGGCAACGGCAGCGAAATCGGCTGCCGCGCGCTATTGATTGCCACGGGCATCGCCTACCGTAAGGTGGACGTGCCGGGGGTGGAGGAATTGAATGGCGCGGGAGTTTACTACTACGCGCCGATGACGGAAGCGCTTTCTTACAAGAATGAGGATGTGTACATCGTCGGCGGGGCGAATTCAGCGGGACAGGCGGCGCTGTATTTTTCCAAATATGCGCGGAGCGTGACGATGCTGGTGCGCGGCGAATCGCTTTCGTTGCATATGTCGCAATACCTGGAAGACCAGATTGCGGCCACGAAGAATATCATCGTGAAGCTGAACACGAGCGTGTTGGAGGTCAAAGGCACGGGGCGTTGCGAAACCATCACGCTTATGAATACGAAGACGTGCGTCCGGGAAACCGTCCCGGCTAGCGCGCTGTTCTTTTACGTCGGCGCGGTCCCGTACACCGATTGGCTGGCCAGCGTCGTGGAGCGGGACGCGCAGGGGTATATTGTTTCGGGAACGCATCTGTTGCGGGAGGGGAGGCGACCGCGCGGCTGGACTACCGACCGGGACCCGTTCATGCTCGAAACCAGTGTCCCGGGAATTTTCGTGGCCGGGGATGTGCGCCATGCGTCCGCCAAGGGTGTCACCTCCGGCGTGGGCGAGGGCGCAATGGCCGTCAAGCTCATCCACCAGTACCTCAGCACGGTGTAATCATGGATCCAGCGACACTTCAGGAACTGCGAACAATTCCGCTCTTTTCCACCTTGACGGACGAGCAAACCAGCTGCCTCGAGGCGGGAGAGATCGTCCAGCTTGAATCCGGCAAGATCTTGGCAATCGAGGGCGAACCGCTCGAATCCTTCTATGTGCTGCTGGAAGGCGAAATGCGGGTCAGCAGGAACTACGACAACCAGGCGATTCTGATGGGTGTCACCAAACCGGGAATGTTCCTGGGCGAACTATCCCTGTTGCTCGACAGCCCGAATCTCGCGACCGTGCGCACGTTGAAACCCTGCCGCCTGTTTCGGGTTGGCAAGGACGATTTCTGGCGGATGCTGAGCACCTGCCCAATGGTGGCGAGCCGGGTGTTTCGCACCATGGCCACGCGCGTGCGCAACATGGAAGGCTTTTCCCAGCAACGTGAGAAACTTGCCTCCCTCGGCACCATGGCCGCCGGTCTTGCCCATGAACTGAACAACCCGGCGACAGCAGCCCGCCGCGCTTCGGCCCATTTGCGGCAGATTGTGGTGGACGTCCAATCTTTCGCGTGCACGCTTCATCGGCTGCTCACTACTGAACAGTGGCAGCATCTTATCGGGGCTTCAGAGGTTGCTCTTGCCCGGGTTGCCAAATCCGCGCCGCTCGATTCTGTCACCCGCGCCGACCGCGAAGAGGAAGTCGCCACCTGGCTGGATGAACACGGCGTGGCCGACGGGTGGAAACTGGCGCCCACATTCGTGAATGCAGGTGTGGATGGTAAGGAACTGAAGGCCCTGGCCGGGAAGATTCCCTCTGAAGCGATTAGCAGCGCCTTCGGCTGGTTGGAAGCCAGGTTGTCCGTCAATTCGTTGCTCAACGAAGTGGAAAGCAGCACCACGCGCATTTCCGAGCTGGTCAAAGCCGTCAAATCCTATTCGTACATGGACCAGACTCCCATGCAGGAGATCGACGTGCACGAGGGGATCGAGAACACTCTGACGATGCTCGGCCACAAACTCAAGAACGCCACCGTGACGCGCAAGTATGATGCCGCTGTTCCCCGCATCATGGCTTACGGCGGCGAACTCAACCAGGTGTGGACCAATTTAATCGACAACGCCGTTGACGCCGTCAAGGGAACGGGAAAGATTTGCATCGCCACGTTTTTGGATGATGACCAGGTCGTGGTGGAAATCGCCGACAACGGAGCCGGCATTCCGCCCGAGGTCCAATCGCACATCTTCGAGCCGTTCTACACCACCAAAGGCGTCGGTTCCGGAACAGGGCTCGGTCTGGTCATCAGCAATCGCATCGTGGCCAACCGCCACGGCGGCGAGATCGAATTTGACTCCAAGCCCGGCGACACCCGCTTCAAGGTGCGTCTCCCGATCAAACATTCTCCCCAACCGCCGATTGAATCACCGCCAAGCGAGATCACCTTAAAGGTGCCGTAAGAATCTCCAGCCGTTGGATTCCCGCACTTCCTCGGTAACAACAGTCTCGTTTCCGGTAATTCATCTGGATATGATATTTCCATGGGCGGCCTGACTTCATCCAACGAAGCGCCCCGGACGTTTCCGCACACGCGGTGGTCGCTGGTGTTGGCGGCCACACGGAAGGACGCGCCGGAATCGGCGGCGGCGCTGGAAGCCCTCTGTTGCGCCTACTGGTATCCGCTCTATGCCTACGTCAGGCATTGCGGCCAATCGCCGCACGACGCGCAGGATCTCACGCAGGAGTTTTTCTGCCGCCTCCTCGAAAAACACTGGCTCGATTCCGCCGACCGAGAAAAAGGCAAGTTAAGGACGTTCCTTATCGTGGCGTTGAAAAAGTTCATGAGTAACGAATGGCGGCGGGCTTCCGCCCAACGCCGCGGCGGGGGCCAATCACCGGTCCCTTTCGACACGGAATTCGCTGAAAGTCGCTATGCCGCCGATCACTCGGCCAAACTCGCGGCGGACGAAACCTTCGACAAACAATGGGCGTTGACGCTGCTTGATTTGACCGTGAATCGCCTGCGCGCAGAATTCACAGCGGCCGGAAAACCCGGCGATTTCGAGACGCTCAAGGGCTGTCTCATGGCAGAGCGCGGGGCCATTGATTATGCGGCGGTGGCGAAGCGGCTGGAGGTGAACGAAGGCGCGGCGCGCGTGGCGGTGCACCGGCTGCGGAAACGGTTTCGCGAGGTGTACCGCGAGGAAATCTCGCAGACACTGGCCGACGGTGCTGATCTGGACGGTGAATTGCGCCATCTGGCCGCCGCCCTTGCCGGAAAATGAAGTGAACCCGCCGTGTAACAATTCTCCGCCAACCGGTAAGTATCGGGCATGAGCACCACAGCATCGCCACAATGTCCGCAGTGCGGCGCGTCCCTCCCGGACAACGCGCCCGCCGGTCTGTGCCCCCGTTGCCTCATGGAACTGAACCTGAAAACGGAAACCGTTTTCACCGACGACACTCCCGCCGCGCAACCACCGTTGCCGCCCGAACAGATCGCCCCGCATTTTCCGCAGCTTGAAATCCTCGAATGTCTCGGACGCGGCGGCATGGGCGTCGTTTACAAGGCGCGGCAGAAAACGTTGAATCGCCTTGTCGCGCTGAAACTCCTTGCGCCGGAACGTGTGCGCGACCCGAAATTCGCCGAGCGCTTCACGCGTGAGGCACAGGCACTCGCTGCGCTGAACCACCCGAACATCGTCACCATTTATGACTTCGGGCAGGCAGGCGGGTTCTATTTCCTGCTCATGGAATTCGTGGATGGAGTGAATCTTCGCCAGCTTCTGCGCGCGCGGAAATTCACACCGGAGGAGGCGCTGGCCATTGTGCCGCAGATTTGCGACGCGCTGCAATTCGCCCACGACCAGGGCATTGTCCATCGCGACATCAAGCCGGAGAACCTGCTGCTCGACAAAGCCGGCCGCGTCAAGGTCGCTGACTTTGGCATCGCCAAAATGCTGGGCACGGACAACGGCGGTGCTAACGGCGGGGGAACCGCCGCACCCGAGAATGTCACGCAAAGCGCCGTTGGCACGCCGGGTTATAGCGCACCCGAACAGAACGCCCATCCACAACGCGTGGACAGCCGCGCTGACATCTATTCGCTCGGCGTGGTTTTCTATGAAATGCTCACCGGCGAGTTGCCCGGCAAACGAATCGAACCGCCCTCCAGAAAAGTCCAGATTGACGTGCGCCTCGATGAAGTGGTGCTGCGCGCGCTCGAAAAACTTCCCGAACTGCGCTGGCAAACGGCGTCGGAGTTGCGAACGCGGGTGGAAACGATCGCCGCCACGGGAAGCGCCGGTGTCGCGTCCCATTCAGCGTCGGACAAGCCATCCAGCGCCATGACTTCCGACGATTTGAACCGGGTCCGGTGGCAAACCGTGATTTGGGGATTGGCTCTGGCGGCGGCAGGTGTCTCCATGAGCTTTGCCTTCGGGATTTGGGGAGTACTCTTGTTTGTCGTATCCGCCACGCTGGTGTTGGTTTCCCGAAGCAACCTGAAGATGCTCCCCATCGCCATCAGGCTCGTCTTGATCGACGGCATGGTCGTGGCGTTCGCCGCCGGCTACCCTTGGGGCGCATTCAATACTCCGTTGCTTCCCACACCGTGGCGTGTCGCCATCGTCGTGGCGTGCCTCGGGGGCATCGGGTATTGCCTGGCCTGTTGGGCGAAACTAAAGGCGATCACCTCGGCTGTTGAAAATCCCCAAGCCGCCGTGGAAGCCTCGCAACGACGGCTCAAGAAACGTTTTCTGTTCCAACTGCCGGCCGCATTCGCCATCCTCATGGTCATCCGAATATTTTTCCTGCAACCGTTCAGGGCCGGTTCCGACGCCGCGGCGCCGGAAATTCCACGCGGCAGCCAATTCCTCGTCTGGAAACTCACGCACACGTTCGCGCCCGGCGATCTCATCGCCTACCGGCGTGAGGGGTGGGTCAACCTAGGCCGCGTTGTTCGCAACGAAGGGGGAGTCGTCTCCGTTAATCGGAACGATCATGTCGACGTAGAAGTGCCGTCCGACGCCATTCTTGGCAAAGTAATCAGTGTTTATTGGCGCGCATCGAATAGCCCATCGCCCGACGCCTCCCTGCGGCCGAGCAGCGGCGGAGAACCCAGCTTCGTCAGAGGGACCACGGACAATAAAATGGAAGCCCACGCGGTGCCCCTGAGCGCGCTCATGTCCTATGCCTACAGTCCACCCAGCACTTACCTTCACTGGAGCGGAAATCGCGTGATCCTCCCTCCCGATGTTCCTGATGGGAAATTCGACTTTCTGCTCTTTGCTCCCGATCGCCTGCGGGAGGCATTACAGGCAGAAATCAAAAAGAAACTTGGCCTGGTCGCCCATCACGAATTGCGCGAGGCCGATGTTCTGCTCTTAACGGTTTCAAATCCAAGCGCGATTGGATTGGCGGCGACAAAAGGGGGCAACAGTTCGGACAAGCGCCCAGGTCACGGCAGATTCGAGTTCACCAACATGCCCATTGGAGACCTGAGCGATTTTCTGGAGGTATCCTCGGGCAAACCTGTAATTGATGCGACGGAATTGACTCAACAATACAGCGGCAGCCTGAAATGGACTCCTCAATCCGACAAGGTAGCCGAACTGAAAGAAATCCAAAACGCTCTTTCAGATCGACTCGGCCTCGAACTTGTTCCCAGACGCCAATCCATTGAAATGCTTGTTGTAGAGAAAGCGCAGTAGGCATTTCACAAGTGCGGGCGATTTACGCTGACGGCAGGTGACCCGGTCTGCAATTCGGAGACGGCGCGGAGCACTCTCTTTCGGTGTTGTGGTTTTTCGCGTTGGACGCTGTATCGGGCTGGGCTACCATGCCAGTGTTTTATGTAATGCTTTTTTGTTATTCTAATGATCATGGCCACGTCGGCGTATAGCCAGCAAATCGTCTCGCCGGAGGTGCACTCTGATGGGCGGGTCACGTTTCGCTTGAAGGCGATTGGCGCAAAGAAAGTGCAGTTGACTTGTGAAGCCGTGACGAACGCGGTGATGCAAAAGGATCGGCAGGGCGTCTGGACATTCACCACCAAACCGCTCGAGCCGGACATCTATGTGTATTCATTCAACGTGGACGGTCTGCAGGTGATTGATCCAGCCAATGCGCTCCTGAAACACGGCCTGCTGAACAACGAAAGCCAGGTCCATGTGCCCGGCCCCCCATCGCTGCCGTGGGAAATCAACGACATTCCGCATGGACAATTGCATCGTCACTTTTACAAATCCGAGGCGGCGAATGACGAGCGCGATTACATCGTTTATACTCCGCCTGCTTACGATCCCACAGTGAGAAAGCGGTATCCGGTGCTTTATCTGTTGCATGGGTACAGCGACGACGCCACCGCCTGGTCCTCGGTCGGCCTGGCGAATGTCATCCTCGACAATCTCATCGTGCGCGGGCAGGCGAAACCGATGGTCATCGTCATGCCGCTGGGTTATGGCACCATGGACATCATCAAGGCAGGGTGGTCAGGGTTGAAAGATCCCGCATTGACAAAGCGCAACATGGACAGATTCTGCGAGACGCTGCTGACCGAAGTAATGCCGCAAGTGGAAACATCCTACAAAACGTTGCCGCATCCGGATTCGCGCGCCATTGCCGGTCTTTCGATGGGAGGCGCGGAATCTCTGACCGTCGGCCTGAACAATCCTGGTCGATTCGCGTGGATCGGTGCGTTCAGTTCGGGCGGGATCAACGCCAGTGTTGCGAAGCACTTTCCGAAGGTGGACGCCAAGGCAGGCAAACAGTTGCGCCTGCTGTGGATTGCCTGTGGCAAGGAGGATTTTCTCATCGAGAGTAATCGGAAACTGGTCGAGTGGCTCAACTCGAAGGGAGTACGCCTCACATGGACGGAGACGCCAGGGGGACACAGCTTCAGAGTATGGCGGCGCGACCTCGCTGCATTCGTCCCGCTGCTTTTTCAAGAGACGAAGTAGGCACTGCGGATCGCGCATCAAGCACAGGTGACGAACTACCTGGGCTCGGTGTGCGGACTCTCGGATCGGCCGGACTTTGCGTTCAGCGATACTTGCTCGCCGTGTTGATCATGACGTCGATTACTTTGTCGCTGACGCCGCTGTTCTTCAGATCGATGATCTCGGCTGTCGTCAAGTGATACACCGCCTGGGAATTGCGGATGTGGCTGAGGATGACATCGTCATTGAGACCAGCTTTTGCCAGCGCCTTTACATCGGCCACACCGATCGATTGGCCTTGGTCGCTGCCCTGGATTTGTGGCGGCCTTTGAGCCCGTGGTGGCGGTGGTGGTGGAGGCGAATCCCGATCCACAGCTGTCGGCGAAAGCGGACGGTCAACAGCAGGCGGCTGCGAACCATCAGCTTCGGGTGCAGGCGGCGGCGAATTGTAGGCTACCGCCGGTTGCGAACTGTATACCGCCGGTGGCGGATAGTACGCGGGCTGCGGGTAGTAGTAACCGTCATAGTAGTAGGGTGACGGCGCGTAGGCATACGAAACTCCCCAAGGGTACCAGCCTCCCCAGCCCCAACCCCATCCCCAGCCGCCCCGGCCCCCCCAAGAGCGTCCACGGAATCCGCCGTAATATCCGCCGCCCCCAAAGTGACCCGGTGCTGCCCAAGTTGTTGATACCAAAGCACTGATGCTGGCGGCTACCGCTGACACAACGATTAATTTGGTTATTTGTCTCATGGTACACACTCCATTCTGCTGACACCTTAGACTACTCCATACGCAGAATAATTCAAA
>CAZAQZ010000052.1:0-11383 GCA_964487175.1 uncultured Verrucomicrobiota bacterium
GCCGGGTCTCGTTTATCTTTTCGCAGATCGCGAAAGATCACGTTGGGCATCGCGAGCAGGGCCTCGCCGAACGCCGCCGCGCCCTGCGCCTGGCGCAGCGCGACTACGTTCTCTTCGCTCACGCAGCGCACGCGTTGGCGCGTGACCTCCGCGATCAAGCGCTCGTAATAAGTGCCCCAGGGCTTGGACTGGAGCATGCGCTCGAACTCTTCGGCGTCCTGCGAATCGTGGCGGGTGATCATCTTCTACGTGCCTCGTTGTTCCTCGATGCCGGGATTGGGTGGATAGATCGACGGGCCGGCCTGCGCCGGGTTGCCGGCGGGAAGCTGCGGCGCGTTGCCGAACAAACCCTGCGGAAACTGGAGAGGTCCGCCGCCGCCAGCGCCGGCCATCTGCTGACGGATCCCGGCGACCGCCTGCTCGATTACGGCCTGCGTCAGCTTCTTTTGCTGGAGCTGCGCGATATGGTCGCGGTAGTGCAGCATCAGCTTTTTGAGTGCGTCCGGATCGGCGGAGGGACCGTTCGATTCCTGCTCGGCCATCTGCATGTCGCGGTAGTGGCGCACCAGGTGCAGTTCGTCGTTGTCGGCCGGGTTCACATGCACGTCCTCGCCGTGCAGCAGGTTCACCCATTCGGTCTTGGGGTCGATCGACATATCGGGCTGAGCGGGCTTGGGAACCAGGTCCTCGAAGTTGGGATCGCCGAGCGCCTCGTGCGCCAGGCGCGTCACTTCCCAGAGCGCGACCGGATTGGACACGATCAGCGGGTTTTGCAGGTCGAGCTGGTAGCGCGCCAGGCTTTGCTGTTTCTTGGCCTCGCGCGAGTACACGGAGTTGGCGAACTGGAGCCGAAAGTCATAGCGGCCGTCGCGGTCCTCGAGCGACAGCACGCTGCCGCCGTTGTTGACCGGGAACAAGCCGCCGGCGTCTTCCTCGGTGACGCGGAAGAACTGCTGCGGGGACGCGAACATATACTCCAGATCCCAGAAGTGGGTGAGCACGATCGCCATGTCTTCGCGCAGCACCTTGGTGTCGAGAGAAATGCGGACGTTGCCCTCTTCGAGCAACTGCTGGGTCTGCACGCCGGTCTTGGGTGCGTTGGGCCGGTCGCTCTGCCGGCCGAGGTGCATGTCGCTCATCCCGGTCAGCCGCTCGCCGTAGGCGATCACGCATTGCTCCTTCCACGTCGCCATGCCCATGTCGGCGCGGATCTGAATCTGGTAAATGTCGTTCTTCGGATCGTTGAGCGGGATCGCCATGCCCGGCTCGATGCGGAAGTTCTCCGGATCGAAACCCGAGGCGGGCTTGTAGCCGATGGGCGGGTTCATGGCGAGTTGGCCGGCCTCGGTCGCCTGGTTGTGGTTCGCCACCAGGTCGTCCTCGAGATCCTGCAGAAGCTCGCACAGGCCTGCGGACCAATAGGTCCCGTCGGCCAGCATCGAGCTCTCGACGAACGGCCGCCGGTTCTTTTTGAGCGGGTACAGCTCGGCGAGATCCTGCACGCCGATCACGAGCCGCAGGTCCCACAGGAAACGCACGCAGTATTCCTGCTGGTGCATCTCGCGCTTGTCGAAATCCCACTCGCTCGCCGACGGCATCCCGCCGCGCGGGCCTTTTTTGATCGGGCGCCACTTGCCGTACCATTCCAGCACCATCACCCATTCGCCCGACGACATCGGGCGCTGGTACATGATGCCCTCGGCCTCGTCCTTCTCCTGCTTGATTTCCTCGCCCTCGAACTCCCGTTGCGTACCGTGCTGGGAGAGCGCGACGATGGTTTCCCAGTTGGCCTTGATGTTCTGATAGCGCCCCTGCTCCTCGCCGCGGAGAAGCTGCTCGGGCGTGACGCGGTAGCGCCGGATGCAGTACGAGAAATCGTGCAGGGTGCGCACTTCCTCCGCCGGCACGATGAAATCGTCGGGCCAGAGCGGCTCGAAGTCGGGTCCCTCGTAGTCGATGACCTCGAACCCCTCGTCGCTTTGGGCCGGCTTCAGGTAGCCCTTTTTGACCGCGTCGTCGCTCGACTCGGCCGAGGGCACGACGAAGGTGTCTTTCTTCCACGGCGAGTACGCGATCGAACGGCCAAACAGGAGCTTGCGGTTGACGAACTCGCAGAATGGCTTGGTGAGCTTCATCGAATTGAAGACTCGCCAGGTCATGTACTTCGAGATTTTCTTGTCGCGACGGTAGTTAGAGGGCCCCACCGGGACGGCAACCACTTCCGCGTCGTCGCCGAAGAGGCTGTCCATTTCTTTCGCCCACTTGGTAAGCACGTTCCAGCGGCAGTAAGGCACGGGCAGGTTGGAGGCGGATTCCTCGCCTTGGTAAGGCGGATCCACCAGGCCGCGCCAGCGGCGATAGAACTTCCGCCACATGGCCATGCGCCGATTATGATCGGCGATGGCGGCGCGATAATCGGTCTGGATCCGGTTGCCGATGCGATCCAGCTCGGCCTGTGGCCATTTCAGTTGATAGTCGTCGCGTTGTTCCATGGCAGCGCAGATACCAGCTTTCGCTCAGCTCCTCGTTGACTGTCCGCTGATCGTCGTCGAACTCCCACACCGCTCGCCCCCTCAGTCGGCCTCGGCCTTCACCGCGGCGAGATACATCGTCCAGAGCTCCAGGCTCAGCGTCGAGAAGTTTTCGCTGTCGCCCAGCTCGGCCGCGAACACCGCCTCCGCGAGCTTGTTCGCGAAGCCGTCGAGCTTGGCGCGCCGCGATTCAGCCGCGGACTCCGCGGGCTTCCAAGCTGGCTTAGCGCACCACACGGACGATATGCCCTCTTTCGTCCGGTCTTTCGCCAGAGGGGCGGCCGTACTTGGCGAGTTTGGGGAATAACGGGGCGTCGGGCAGGCGCGGACGCGGCATCTTTTCGATCACGACCAGCGCGAGGGCGAGCGCGATCACGCAGTCGTCGTGACAGCCGATATCGTGCTCCGCCTTGCCGTTCGGCTTGATGACGAAAGTTAACAACTCGCGCTGGGTGGTGGCGTCGTGGATGAGGATAGCCATCTGGCGCAGGGCTTCGTCCAGTGCTGAAATGAGGATGGGGCGGCTCACTCCGCTGGTGTCCCAGCCGATTCGATCGCCACGAACCTGCGGGTCGCGGTCGGGCGCCACCGGGCGGTGGTAGATCATCGACGAGGGGTAGTCGGTGTTGAGGATGGCCTCCAGCATGGAGACCCCGCCGCCCCCCGGGTTGCGCTCGCCGCAGATTTGCGCCAGGTTGTAGTACCGCCCGAGGCGCGCGATCGAGCGTCCGGTCTCGCCCGGCATCACACGCGCGCGGAAGACGGCGCACTGCTCGCCCGTGTCGCGGTCGAGGACCTCGCCCACGCTCCAGTCGGGATCGGCGTCCCCCTCGCCGTTATTAATGTCGAGCCCCTGCGCGCAGTCGGCCCCGAGCGCGTAGACGCGGCCTTTTTCCGGCCGGCGCCAGATGCGCGTGGCGCCTCCGGGCGTAGGCATGAAGACGATGCGCTGCTCGCCGGCGCCGATGTCGTTCATTATTAGCTCGCCTTCTACTGGGTCCCGCACGATAGGCTGGCGCTGGATGTGCGGAATCGAGAAGCGATTGCGCGAGGATGCCGAGAATGCCTCTTCGGGCGTGGCTGGGTGCTCGCGCCGGAAGCGCTGCGCGTCGCCGTTGAACTCACTCGAGAGTTTCCACCGGCGCCAGGCCAACTGTTCCAGGTCGAGGCTGAAGCGGCCCTTCAGCTCGCGTTCTTCGGCCGAGAGCGACTCTTGGAAGCGATCCGGCCCCACCGCGAGCGGCATGCGGTTGAGCGGGTGCTCCCACCAGCCCATGAAGAGGAAGAGCCACTCCGAGCGCCGCTCCATGGCCTCGACGCACATGCGCTGGAAGGCGTCGCCGATCGACTTGGCGGTGCCCTCGATCACGGCCGAGGTCTCGGGCAGCGCCGGCACGCAGCTCATCACCGCGGCCAGCGTGGCGGCCGGGTTCGCGTAGTACGGGAACTCGGAAAAATGGACGTTGGTGAAACGCGTTCCGCGGCCGAAATCGACCGAGCCGGCGGTGTGAATCTTGATGTAGCTCGACTCGACGTCTCCGCCGTGCTCGAAGAAAATGCGGTCGCTGAAAACCCGCGTCGGCGGCATCTTGTAGGCGTCGCTCTCGTCGCCAGGATGAAAAGGCCCCTCGTCGATGCCGAGCGGGATGTACTCATCGTGAAATCGCTTGTAGTGAGGAAAAATCTCCTTGACGCTGTCGTCGGTGTGGGCCATTACCACCGTGTGCACGCCGGCGGCGAGAAAGGTGTCATGGAAGAAATGCGCCGCGGTGCCAGTGGTGGCCATGATGCGGCGGGATTTCAGGTAGATGATACGGACCGGCCGGCCGTCGTTGCGCTGGGTGGCGAAAGCGTCGCGCAGACGGATCTGCCCCGGCTGCAAGATCATTGGGACGATGCGCCTCGCCTCGTTTTCGATCATGAGCGACTCGCGGCAGAACTGCCGATGGTCCGCGAAAGCGCGTAAAAGCTCGTTGTGGAGCACTACTCAGGGCTTCGCCAGCGATCGGTCTAGGGTGTCGAGAAAGGACTGATGGCGCAGCAGGTCTTTGACTAGGTGCCTCACAGACTTCCAGAGAGGCGAGCGGCAGATCGGCTCGCCCGTCAGCGCGTCGCGGATATTCGGATTGTAGCCGCGGTAGTCCTTGTACATGGCGTGCGCGATGTCCCAAGCGAGAGCTGCGCAGCCGGGCTGGTTCGTCTCGCCCTCGGCGCGCACGCAACAGCACCTGGGACGGCACTCGAAGTGCACGATGTCGAAGACACCTCTCATTTGCCCATGTCCGCGCGCCAGAAGATGAGCGTGACCATGCCGAAATTCAGCGCGATGCCCGGCGACGGCGAGGCCAGCAGCGTGAAGCCGACGAGGAAACCGGGGTGGAGGACGCCCTCGAGGTGATACTCGGAGCCGTATAGCTCCCAGACGTAATGCACCAGTCTCATGCCGCGATTCTCCTCTGCACTTCGGCCGAGGCCTTTTTCTTTGCCTCGGCGAGCTTCTGCCGCGTCCACGCCGGCGTCTGCCCGCACTCGCGCGCGATCTCGGTCACCGCGGCGCCGTGTAGTGCCCAACGCAGTACGCGCTGTTCGTCCTCGTCGAGCACGCGCGCGGCGACCGCCTGCAGGACAGCCCGGCGCTGACTGCGGTCGGCGAGCTCGTCCGGCCTCCGGCGGGGATCGGTCAGATAGAGGCCCACGCGCTTGGCGTCGGTGTCGTCGCCGGCGTTCTCGTGCGTCCACCCGTCGATCGACTCGTGCTTCAGGTCGATGTAGTGCCCGCGGCGGTGGGCGTCCAGCACGGCGCCGCGCACGCGTAAAAAACAGAACTTCTGGAAGCTGCCTTTCGACGGATCCCAGCGGCCGGCGGCTTCGACTAACCCGATGTTGGCCAGGCTGACCATGTCCTCATAGTCGATCTGGAGCGAATAGCCGCCCTGCCCGGTGCGCGTGAAGCGCCGCCACACGTTGCGCGCGATCGCGGCGGCCTGCGGCAGGTTGTCGAGGATGAGCTGCCGGCGCTGCCGGCGGAGCCGGTCCTCGGCCTTTTGCCGGCGCGCGTACTCGCGCCACAGCCGCGCGGATAGGCGCAGCAGTTTAGCCACGCCGCGCCGCCTTCTCGCGCAGCCGGCGCTGCCGCCCGCTCAGCTCGCGGTTGCGGAACATATTGAGGGAGCGGAGCGAGCCGTCCTCGGCAACCAGGTAATCGGTGCCACAGATGGTGAGCGATTCGCCGGCTTTGACCATGTGCACTTTGCCGAGCCGCGCCTTACGCTCGGCCGCGCGCCGGGCCGCGGCCTTGCTCTGGCCGCGCTCGTAGCGCTGGCGGTCGGCGTAGGCGGTGAGCGGCTTGCTCACGCCATCACCAGTGCGAGCAGATCGCTCGCGCGGACGATCACATACTCGATGCCGCCTATTTTGACGTCGGTGCCCGCCTGGCGGCCGATCAGCACGCGCGAGCCGGCGCGCAGCGGCGCGCGGCCGCGTTTGTACGCGTCGGGCCCGACCGCCATCACGCGCATTATTTGAGTCTTTTCGCGCCGGTTCTCGGGTATCACGATACTGCCAATCTGAGCGGTATCGACCGTGACACGGCGCAGTATGACGCGGTCGTGCAGTGGGCGTGGCGTGGTCATGCGATCATCTCCTCGCGCGCCTTTTTGATGGCGAGCAGTTCCTCCCAGCTCACCAGACGGCGGCCGGGCTTGCCGGCGGCGGCAGTCGAGGCCTGCGCGCCGGCGGCCATGACGACCAGGTCGCCGAACCGCTCGACCGCACGCAGTTGGGTCACGAAGTCGGCGTTAGTTTTTTTCTGCGCGACCATCGAGCGATCGACGACCGCCAGCGCCTTCTTGGCCAGTTTGCGCAGATTGGCGTGGTAGGGCACGAGCGCCTGCGCGATGAGGAATTGGGTAGCGGGATCGTGCTGGAGCCGGTTGACCTGGCGCACGCTGCAATTGGCGGCGCGGGCGATATCGATCGGACGGGCGCCGGCGAGCGCGCCGGCGGCGACCACGCGTTTCTTTTTGCTCTGGGAGGCCTTACTTGTCGCCACTTGACTCTCCCGGGTGAGCGCGAGCCCAGCGTCGATCCTGCTCTGGGCCCTCTTCGCCATACATCGCGACGAGGAGTTTCTCGGCTCGGTCGTGCCAGCAGGTTTCTGAGTGGAACCCAGTTTCGAAGGCGCAACGCTCGCAACAGAAATCCGGATGCGGATTGTCAGCCATCGGCCGGCTCCTTGAGCAGCTCGCGGTGATCGCGCGCCCAGTAGCCGCACTGCAAGCGGTTGGCGACCTCGAGCACAGAGTACAAACGCGACAGATACGCCTTCACGGTGCCGGTGGAGAGTCCAACGCGAAAGCCGATCGCCTTGTTGCTGAGCCCGTCGGCGAGCGCGAGCAGGACGCGCGCCTCGCCGCGATTGAGCCGCGGCGAATGCGGCGCGAGATGGTGGCAGTCGCGGCTAAGACAGATGAGGCAGATCGCCATGGCGTTCTACTGCGGCCGAATCAGCGGCGGCCGGGTCTGGGGCGGCATCTCGATGCGGCGCGCCGGTTGCACGCCCTGCACGTTCAGCGCGACCATGCAGCTCGGCTTGGCGTGGAAATAGGTGAGGAGGCCGGCGTCGCTGTTGTGCAGCCAGCCGATCTGGTCGAGCGGACCCGAACAGTGCGGACAGCGCGGTTGCGGCAGCGCGGGCGGCGCGTCGAGGGTTGGTGCCGGGCTTTGGGTGTCGTCTTCTTCCATCAAGCCACCTTGGGCGGGTACTTCGGGATGACCTTCATGGTGCGCGACCCGCTCTGCTCCTGCACCAGGATGGTTGAGTGCAAACTCTTCGGGATGTTCTTGTCCACGCCCTCGGCGAGAGGAATCGTAATCAGCGCCAGCACGCCGTCGAGACCGAGCGTCTTTTTGAGTAGGGCGAAGACGCGCCGCTTGTTGGTGATGGTGCGCTCGTTGCGGCGCGCCGTGAGCTGGATCTGGTAGCGCAGACCTTCGATCACCGCCGGCCGGTCGGCCGCTTTGCGCTCGCACTGCGATTCGATTTTTTTGCGCAGCAGCTCGTGTTCCTCGAGGGTTGGGGCAAAGAGTTCGACTTTGAGATGGAGGTCGCCATAGCGGTCGATGTCGGCGGGGGATGGATCTGAAGGAGGCGGGACAATCACGATAGGATCAGCCACGGAGCCATTATTCGCCCACACCCCCCGAAAGGGAATAGTCAAAAGGTCGCAAAAGGGTCAGAATGAGTACGTGAGGTCTTTTTTGACCCGCCTCTGTACCCGCAGTTGCGCAGGATGATTACCCCTATCGATCAGCGCTCCGCCGAAATCATCGCTCGATGCCGCGCCGCGCAGGAGCGCGTCACCCGGGCGGTAATCAAGTTCTCCCGCACCGACCGCGAGATTCTCGGCATGCTCTCGACCGGGAGAAACACCAAGGAAATCGCCTACGAGCTCGAGATCTCGCCGCGAGCCGTGCAGGGCCGCCTGCGGCGGATAGCGCACAATGCCGGCGTAGCCGATTCGCGCCAGCTCGTGGTGTTCACCGCGCAGCAGCCAGCCTGCTTGGCGCGCGATGGTGAGTGTGTGCGGGGGTTGCGCGCAGCTTAACCGGCGCCGGCGCCGTGCGCCTCTTCGGGATCGTCGTGATACTGCTCGTAGGCTTCGCGGGCGTGCTTGCGCGTCTCGGGCGACAGCCGCTCGTCGGATAGGATCTCCCACGACACAGCCGCGGCCCACAGCCTGAGCCGGCGCTGTTCTTCGATCGAGGGTTGCGCCGCCTCCGCCAGTTGCTCGCCGTATTTCTCCGCCCAAGTCAGTATCAAGCCGAACGACCGGGGCCCGTTGACGGCGCCAGGCGCGCGCCCCGGCGCCTTGGCGAGCGCGCCGCGGTCGAGCCCCCGGAATCGCGCCGCGCAGTGGTGACAGAACGACTCTACGTTAGCGCAGCCCACAGCCGACAGGATGCGGTAGACGAGCAACCAGTCGTTTCGGTCCGCCTTGCTGATCGGTTCAGCAGAAAAATCCGCGTTGGGATAGGCCTTCTGCATGGCGCGAAAGTCGGAAAACAGAAAATCGGCCGCTTCCCGCTCTTGCTGGGTCAGTTTCGGTGGCACTCGTGCGGGTAGCTGCTTGCGCTCTCGACCATCAACAGCATGGTGCTCGCCGGAGCGCACGTGCGAGGCAGAAGGAGCACCGCCCGCCCGAGTTCTATCTGCTTTTTTAGAACCTTCTGGCGGCAATAAGGAGGCACTGTCTGTACTCGTCGCCGTGGGCGGTTTGTACGGCGCCTCCTGCGGGGTTTGTACGCTGCCCTCTACTGTTGATACAAACAGTTCGAGCTGCGGGCGAAGGGCGCGCGCTCGCTCGCGGCGCGCCTCGATTTCCGCTTCGGTGGCGTCGTGCGGCGTGTGCTCTTGCCGCGGCAGCTCGAGCGGTCGCCCGCGGGCGTCTTGAAAAGTGCGCAAGAAAGCGCTATCCTCGTCGTCCAGGATGTCTCTTCCGCCGGCCATCAGCTCTCGTAGAACCGTCTCGCGGATCGTTACGCGCCGGCGCCAGGCGACCATCAGCTCAATTTGCCGCTCTTCGTCTAACTCTTTTATTTTCTTCAAAACGTGGCTCGGCAACCCAGGAAAATTGTTTTTACAAACAATTTCCTTCTCCGTTTCTTCGCCTTCCTGGTAGGCTGGGACCTCACCGCATATGTAGAGCCGGCGCTGGCCCTCGCGCTTGCCGCCGTTGCGCCAGATACCCATCTCGACGCCCTCCCGCCAAGTCGCGTATGCGTTCTGCGGACTCTGCCCGATCGCCTCGGCCGCGTTTTCGATGTGGAGCTCGTTGCCCTCGCGGTCGATCGCGTAGGGCGAGCTGTTGGGGTAAGCGATCGTGTGGTGAAAGAGCCAACTCCAGAGGCGGACGAGCGGCTGGATGCCCGGCCGGTTCTGCCATTTGTGCTGGTCGACGGGCAGCGGATCCCACAGCCCGCGCCGCGCGCCCACGGCTGTCATGAGCGCCTTGACGTTGCGATTTTTTAAAGGGTGTGCCATTAAGCGGTTAGCTCCAGCGCCTTGCGCGCCTGCTCGGATTGGCTGGTCCGTTTGCGTAAATCTCCCTCTTACAGGAGCGTCGAGCAAGCGGCCGCGGTAAGAGTAGTGCGCTTGGGAACGCACTCACGGCCGCCTGTCTCGAAACCTTGCAACAATCACCTGGCCGGGTGATCGCACAAATCATAGCACGCATCGATGGCGACGGGAAGCCCAATCTGCTATGATGATGGCGAGTAGACTCGATTCCCACAAGACGCTAAGGCCGGGCGCGTTCGGTGCCCGGCCTTCCCTTTCCTTCCCGCACGAAAATCAGACTCAATTGTATGACTTATCCCGTGACGCTGGCGACTGATCAATTTCGCACAGCGAACATACGGCGAAGTTGACTTTGTGCGAGACCCCCCTTGCGCTCGGCGTGAATTTGTGAAATCATTTCCAGCGATGACGCACAAACTAATCGACGCGCGCGATCGGGAGCAACTGTGAGCCGCCCGATTGGCCGCCCGCGCCTGCTGCGCCCGTGCGACTACTGCGGGCGGCGTTTTAGCGCGCGCATCATGCGCCGCCACGCGACGCGGTGCAAAGCGAGAGTACGAGTTTCGGCGGCGGTAAATCCCAAGGGCGAGCGCAAGCAACCTGTGCCAACGACCGCGAAGCCTCTACCGCCGCCGAAGAAAAGGAGAGCCGGTGCCTAGCAGCTATCACCAGCGCAAGCTGATTCCGTGGCCGGGCGAACCCGGCTTTGTTCCCGCGCCCGCCGCGCGCTTTCCGCGCGTCGGCCACCTCCGGCGCGAGTGCGATGTATACGACGCCCGCGGCGTGCCAGTGCGCTTGCGCTGGGTCTCGCTGCTCATCGAGTGGATGCACCGCGACTTCGCGGATCCGTGCGAGTGTTCGATCTGTCGCGACCTGCGCGCGGAGATGGCGGGTGGACGATGATGCCGATCCCTCCGGAGCTGCGCAAGTACTATGGCACGAAGTGGCGCAAGTGGATCCGGCCGGCGGCGCTCAGGCGAGCGAACTATAAATGCGTGCGGTGTTTCGGCCATCGCAGGTCACCGGCGCCGCTCGAGGTTGCCCATCTCGATCAGGACCCCGCCAACATGGCGGACGACAACCTAGCAGCGCTCTGCCGGCGATGCCATCGCGCGCACGATTACGCGGCATGGGCGCGCAAGTGTCGCGAGACGCGCTCGGCGCGCAAGGACGCGGCCAGGCCGCTGCTCGCGGAGGAGGCTCAATGACCAGTTGCTATTTCTGCCACCGGCCAGTGTTCACCGCAGATGTCACGATCCAGCTCCGCGTCCCTTGCACGTCCTCGGCCTCCGGAACAAGTTTGGTCGAGGAAGGCGCGCACGAAGAGTGCATCGAGAGCGCGCGCTCTCTGTACGACTGGAGCCTCGAGCGAGCGCGCGTTCGGCGCGAATTGTCCGGCAAGGAGATCGGGGATGACTGAAGACCGCACCGACGATCTCGCGTTTTTGGACTGGATGCGCGCCGCGTCTCCCGAGACGCTGGCCGTCCTGCACATGCAGTATCTCCGCTCGAAAGCCGTGCCCGCCGCGCAAAAGCCGTGCGAGGCCTGCAGCAGCACCGGGCGGATTATCCGCGTCGAGGGCGCGCAAGCGGCTGCCGGCGAGTACTGCACGTGCGCCATGGGTCGCGACCTGGCGCGCGTCATGGCACGACGAGCGCGGGAAGCGGGCGCGGAATGAGCGGGGTTTGGCTTGCAGATTAAGACATCGGCGGGAGAGATCCGATTTGAGGCGGGAGCAAATTCCTTGCGCGAACTGGTCTTGGGAGCCGTTAG
>CAZAQZ010000053.1:0-11272 GCA_964487175.1 uncultured Verrucomicrobiota bacterium
GGTCGAGCTTCGGCACGCTGGAATGCTTGATCACTTCCTCGGGCGTGGCTTCACCAAGGAGGATGTCCGCCAGTCCTTTTTCGCGTTCGAGGCCAAAGTACTTGTGGATTTCGCCGCGCCGCAAGTCGCCGTCGATCAGCAACACGCGGTCTTCGATTTGCGCGAAACCGATGGAGAGATTCACGCAGGTGGTGGTCTTTCCTTCGCGCGGGACGGCGCTGGTCAACAGGATGGAACGCAGTTTTTCACGCGGAATCGAAAAGATGATGGCGGAACGCACCACGCGATAGGATTCCGCCACACCGCCCTGCTGTTTCAGTTTGTCGAGCCGGTGCGCCGTCAAATCGTCCGGGCTCCATTGTGCAGCGGGGATCATGCCCAGGAATGGCAATTGCAGGTCGCGTTCGACTTCCTCGGCCAGCTTGATGGAGTCGTCGATATACTCGATAAAGAATGCCAGCGCCAGGCCGAGCCCGAGGCCAAAGAATGCGGCGATCAGCAAGCCCTTCACTTTTTTGGGGTAGACGGGATCAGGGTCGACCATCGCCCGCTCGAGGATCGAGATGGTGCGATAACTGAAGTCATGGGAAATATCAAGCTTCGTGAGCTGGCTCAACAACGCATTGTACTGCGAGCGCAGACGTTCCAGATCATCGTAGTACGATGAACCATCCAACACCAACCGGCTCTTCTCAAAGCTTTGCGCCTGCGATTCCTGCAACCGCAGGTTGGAGTCGGTGACCTGCTGCTCCAGGGAGGCGACTTCAGCCCGCGTCACTTCACGAGCAAAATTCATTTGGATTTGGATCTTTTGCCTGGTGTCCTCCAAATCCTGCCGGGCGGCAATCAGCGCTGGATGCAATGGCTTGAACTGTCTGGTCAGATCCTCCACACGGGCTTCCAAGCTGACCCTGTTCAACTCCAGGTTGATCAAGCTTTGGATGAGAGCATTGGGCAGGTTCGGTAATGAGGGAACCATCGACGCGACGGACTGATTGGCAAGCATTCCAGCCGCTGCGTTCTGGGCGATCGTTCGTTGGATGTCGGCTGATCCCAAGGCCGCCGGATTGGGCGCTGCGTTGTCGCCTGCCCCCGGCGTCAGCCCGTTAGGAGAGGGAACTGTGGATTGGGAAAGCCCGAGAGCGTCCGGCGCCGGAAAAGAGGTCCCCACAGCCAATTGCTGGTACACGGCCGCCGCCTGGAGATTGGAAGCCTGCGCTGATGCATCGACTGTCTGGCCAGGCAAAGCGTTCT
Organism: uncultured Verrucomicrobiota bacterium; assembly: GCA_964487175.1. Lineage (GTDB taxonomy): Bacteria > Verrucomicrobiota > Verrucomicrobiia > Palsa-1439 > Palsa-1439 > CAWFPN01. Next base: position 1,255 of record CAZAQZ010000053.1, read on the forward strand.
GATCAGGAGTGTTTTGGTTCGGCGCAACGCCCTGCGCCGCAGCAAAAAGCTTCGCCTTGTTTTGCTGTAGTTGTTCACCTTGATTGACCAGGGCAAGAAATTCGGCTGAGTTTGATTTTTCCAGAGCCGCCAACTTCGCCTTGGAAAATGCCAGATCACTTTTCAGCCGCGCGTTTTCTGTTAGCGTTATGTAATACGTCTGCCACCATGAGTTGGCGCTGTCCCGCAACATGGGCAGGTTGTGCTCCTTGGCGTAGCTGATGTACCGATCCTGTGCCGCCTTCACCTCCTGCGAAAGCTGACTGGTCGTGCGCGTCAACATCAGCAGTGCCGACTCTGAAGCGCGTGCCCGGTCTTCTGCGCGAAAGTTCAAATATTCTTCCGCAAGGGCATTGGCAAAATCACGGGCAAAATCACGGGAAGGACTCAACACCACCACCAGGATGATGTCTGAATTGCGAATCGGTGACACCTTGAGATCACTCAGGTTTTCGCGAATCTCTTCCGCGGTTTTTTTCATCCGCTGCTGTACCCGGCGCAACATCGTTTGGCTGAGCATGATGTCGATCTGGGTCGCATAGAAACCGCCGCCTTCAGCGGTCACCTCGGCGGTGGGCATGCTGCTGCCGGCCGTCGTGACCAACATTTTGAGGCTGGCCTGATAGATAGGCTGGCGGGTAAACAGGAACGCGGTAGCACCGGCCATGCTCAACAAAAAGCAGACCAGAACCAGCCACTTCCGCTTGAGCAGGACCGCCAGGTATTCCTTGACGTCAACTGATTCAGTCCTGTTGTCTGTTGTGCCTTGATTTAACATCGCTGGTCCCACCCGCGGGCCTTAATTTTACACTATTTTAGGCTAAAAGCTAAACATTTTTTCCGGAACGATGATCCAATCGCCGTTCTGCACCGGCACATCTTTTTCGAAATCGCCGTTCTTCATGATCGCCGCCACATTCACGCGGCATTCAAACTTTTTCCCGCTTTCGTCATATCGAATCATCCGCACGCTGGTCTCGTTCGCAAACGCGGCAAAAGTGCCCGCCGCGATGATGACTTTCGTGACGGTAAACGGCTCGTCCTTGGGCAACAACAAGGGGCCGGGCCGATTGACGTTCCCGATCACATAGACCACGCCACCCCCGGAACCAGCCACTGTCTCAATCGTGACGTTTACTGTGGCCTTTTGGAAATAATCCCTCTCCAGCGGGGCCCGAATCTTCTGGGCGAGTTCATCAGCCGTCAGCCCAATGCAGTTGATCCTGCCGGCACCCGCAAAATCCACCATCCCACTGGGTGGAACGACATAATTCTTGTCCAGACTGCGGTCTTCGCCGACCGACACGCTGATCTCCATGCCAGGCGCAATCAGCCGGGGCTTGAGGTTTACCCCATCGATCTTGTTGGTGGAGTTGATCGCCGGCTGGACCTGATTGGCGAAGTGTTTGGCAAACTGGTCCGGCGTCAGCCGCGTGACTTGATCCGATTGGCAACCGCTCAGGACGACGAGCAGGGAAAACAACACTGCGATTCTAAGCATAGGGGCGAAAGAATACCGCCCGCCGCCCGTATGGTCAAGGGGCCTTCCGCGTTCTTTTTTGTTGGCAACCGGGCCCATGCCTCTTAATGATACTGTTTACCAATGCCTTCTACACCAAATCAGCACCAAAAACTAAGAGACCTCCTCGCTCAAAGCAAATGGGACGATGCTCAGGCGCTATGGCTTGATCTAGCAGAGCAACTTTCCGACCAGCCCGACCTGTTGTTGCTCATGGTCAAGGACTTCGCCGATGCGGGCCAAAACGAGGTAGCAGCCGAATTGGCCTCGCTGCTCGTCCCCACACTCAAGTCTTCCGGCAAATCCCATGAATGGCTCTTCGCGCTCAAGCTCCAGGCAGAAGCCACGCCCAACAACAACGCGCTGCGCATTGAACTCAATGCCGCCTATCAGCAGATTTACCACGACGACCCGCGCCTGAAAACAATTCTGTCTGTCGCCGAGATGGAGCGACAAGGCGCGCCGATGCCCAAAGCCATCGCCAAAGCCGACACGCTGCTCGCCCTGACGGTTGGCGCGTTCTGCCAGCACAAGAGCTGGGGATTCGGCCACGTCAAAACGTTTGACGCGACCTTGAACCGCATCGTCGTCGCGTTCCCGCACAATCCCGGCCACGCCATGCAGTTGTCCTACGCCGCTGAAAGTCTCACCCCCGTCAGCGCCGACCATATCGAAGTCCGGAAAATGTCCGAGTTGGAAAACCTGAAATCTCTGGCAGCCACCAAACCGCTCGAACTTCTGCACACCATTCTTGTCAGTTTCAACCACTCCATCACACCCGACCGCGTCGAGGCCGTCCTGTCGGGATCAATCGTGCCGGCAGCCGATTGGAAGAAGTGGCTCGATAACGTGAAGAAGCTCGCCAAACGCGATCCGCACATCGCCTGGCCCGCGAAAAAAACCGAGCCCATCATCCTGCGCACTGTTCCCGTGACGCAGCAGGACGACCTGCTTCAGGCGTTCCAGGAAGCGCCGAGCATCACGCAGAAAACGAATTCCGTGCGCCAGTTCCTCAAGATTGTCGACGAAATCGCCGACCCGGAACTGCTGCTCCAGGGATTTCAGGACGGTCTGATCGAATCCATCCGCAAGACCAAGGCCGATTACCAGGCCGACCGCCTCGAGGCGGCGCTGCTCGTGGAGGAACTTCGTTCGCACCAGCGCACGCCCCCCGAAAACACGCCGCCCATCGTGGCCGAACTTCTGGGCCGCATCGAGAATCTACCCAGCGTGCTGGAGGACCTCAGTTCCTCCGCCCAGAAGCGCGCCATTGCCGCGCTCAAGACCTCGCAACCGGACCGGATGCTGAAGACCATCAACTTTTTCTCCTCCAAAGTGCTCGACGAGATGGCTGATCTGCTCCCGCAAACGGCCCCGCGTATCGCGCAATTGGTGCAGAACCAAATCGCCAGCCCCGAATTGCTTTTCTGGATCTGCAAGAACATCAATGACGCCGAGTGGCTCCAGTCCTTCAAAGGGCCGATGCTTATCCTTGCCATCTTCGCTTCGGTTGAAGATGCGGGCAAATCCCCCAAGAAACTTCGCGAACTTCTTCTGGCCGACAACACGCTCCTTGTGGACCTGCTTTCCAAGGCCGACGCCAACACGGTGAAGGAAATCGCCGGCAAGCTCATGGCCAGCCCCGCGTTCGACGAACTCGACCGCCGCTCCCTCATGGCGCGTCTGATCAAGGAATTCCCCTTCGTGCAGGAACTCGTCGTCACCAAGACCGTCAGGGAACAGCCGCTGGTCGTTTCCTGGGCCAGTTACAACAAACGCAAAGCCGAACTCGACGAGATCATCCAGAAAAAAATCCCGCAAAACAGCAAGGAGATCGGCCATGCCCGCAGTTACGGTGATCTCCGGGAGAATTTCGAATTCAAGGCCGCCAAGGACATGCAGAAACTGCTCATGCGCCGCCGCGGCGAACTGGAATCCCTCCTCTCGCACGCTCAAGCCACCGATTTTGCTGACGCCCGGACCGACGTCGTGAGCATCGGCACCAGCGTCACCGTCGCCGACCTCGGCACCAAGCAGGAGCAGACCTATCATATTCTCGGTGCATGGGACAGCGACCCAGCCCGCGGCATCATCAGTTATCCCGCCGCGCTCGCCCAGGCGCTGCTCAACAAGAAGCTCGGCGACACTGTCGAAGCCGCCGGCGAAAGCGTCCCGCAAAAACTCCGCATCGCCCGCATCACCAAGGCCCCGGAAGAGATTTTGAAGGCGTTGTAGTGAGAATTTGAGATGGCTGGCTGGTTTACAACCAAGTGCCCGGTTGACGCCCAGCAGAAGACGTGGATTGAGCGCCGGATGAACTGGCTTTGCTCCCAGTTCGGGCTTGAGAAGCTGAAGAACGTCCAGGTCATCCTCCCCACGAAAGATTTCTTTCCAGATCCATTCGATGGCTCGGAGGCTTCTTTTCGTCGGCTTCTAGACCGTGTATGCGGGTATATGGGGGTCGATACTCAGCGAATTGACATGCAGCTATACGCTGACCAGCATCATGACAAAGTCGCACCCGGCATCTACGTCACCAGTGAAGGAAAGGGTGCTCTCGGAACGTATCAGAAGGGTATGCGACACATGATTTCGATCGAAGTTTCGACTCGGGCCGATCCCCTTTCCATGATTGCGACGATGGCACATGAGTTGGCGCATGTGCATCTTCTTGGTGACGACCGCATCACCCACAACGAGCAAGACCATGAACCTCTGACTGATCTCACCACGGTCTTTCTCGGGCTCGGGGTTTTCACAGCCAACAGCGTGGTTCGTGAATCTCGTTGGTCTGCCGACGGCTGGTCGGGTTGGAGAATCGGCCAGCAAGGCTATCTTAGCGAACCGATGTATGGATATGCATTTGCACTGTTCGCATGGGTGAGAGGAGAAACGAAACCACTCTGGGAAAGTCACCTGAGATTAAACGTACGTTCAGCTCTCAGGAACTCGCTTCGCTATCTCCAAAAGACGAACGATTCCACCTTTCGTCCATCCTAGCGCACCGATTGCAGCGTAAACGGATCAACCTTCGGCGGATGATTGGTGGCAACGCCGATGAGGTAGGGCGCCACCTCTCTGCGGGCCCAGAGGGAGGTGAGGTCATCTGAGCAAACCCTCTGGAAGGCGTGCCAGCGAAGGTCTTCAGGTTTGAGCTTCGTCGAACGCTCTTCGACGATGATGTAGTCCACGCGATAATCACGCAACAGCCGGTCCCAGTCCTTGCCTTCATGATAGAAGAAATCGTGGTTCATCGAGAAGGTGGCATCGGGATACGTTTCCTCGTAGCGCCCGTCCATTGAAATCTTGATGCGCGGGGCCAATCGCCAAAACGCGTAACTGCCCCAGCGGAACGGCACCGCCAGATTCCCTTCCGCCTGCGCCTGCGTGAGCACGTTCATCTCCGCAACGGGATAAAAATCCTGCGGCGCCGCCGGTCGCAGCGACGCTCGTGGCAGGAACTGCGTGCAGACGTACGCGGACAACAGCCCGTACACGGCAAACACCGCGACGCCGGGCACCTTCTTCCATCCTTGCTCCCAGCCCGCTTCGAGCGACGGCCCGAGATAGATCATCGCCGCCAGCCCGAAAAACGGCGCGTGCCGGCGATGTCGCCACGCGGCATACGCGGTCAGCACCAGAATCACCAGCCCGACCCACGACCGGTCTTTCTTGAAACCCTTCGCCAGCGCCACCACGGCAATGATGAACAAAATCCGAAATCCAATATACGGGTCCGTCCCAAAAATGGGCATCGGGCTCCATTCCGATATGTTGGTGCGAGGATGCGCCAGGGCAGGCACCAGATAGGTCCAGAATTGGATACCGTACGGATTGATGCACGTCATGGCGAGCGACGCGAACAAGGTCACCAGCATGATCACCGCCGATTTCCGTATTACGATTGCGGCCACGGCATATACCGCGATCACGATCAATCCGACGACAAATCCGCCGTGGACATTCGCCCAAATCAACATCAGCGGCACGATCACCGCCGCAGGCCAGCGATGCCCGCGCATCATCAATTCAAGACAAAGGAGCGTTGCGGCGAAAAACAAATACGTCAGCACGTGGCTCCGCACCACCGTGACGTAGGCGGGCAAAATCGTCAGTCCACACGGGAGGGCCAGCAACAGCAGCACCGTCCAGCTCGTTCCCTTCAACCGCGCCGCCGCCAGACAAACAAGCAACGCTGTCAGCGCGGTTGCGATCTTCAATATCATCAATGCCGACGGTCCAAACCATTTCAGCAGCGAATAGAACAGCACGCCCGCGCCCCACTCGTGGTCAATCCACGCAGACAACACCGGGGTGAACGCATACGTATCCACGCGCGGGATGGCGCCATTTTTCCAGACCGCAGCCCCGACGGCCAGCCGCGCCCACAGGTCACCATCGGCCATGTGATGATAGGCCAGCACGAACGCGAACGAGAACAATCCAAACACAGCCGCCAGGACAAGCCACTGCCGGTCCGTTGCCGGTTGACTGAATCGTTGGTCTGTCATGCGCCCGTTTATAGCGCGGCTTTTCTTCGAAGCCAGCCAGAAGTTGTCTTGCCCGCCAAAAACTCCTAAACTCCCCCCATGCGGATCATCGTGACGGGCCTGGTGGGACAATATGCATTCGGTGGTGTGGCGTGGGATTATCTGCAATACGTCGAGGGATTCCGTCAACTCGGTCACGACGTGCTCTATCTTGAAGACACCGAGATGTGGCCCTACGACCCGATCAACAACACCGTCAGCGCCGATTGCTCCTACAACGTCACCTACCTGCGAAGCGTGATGGACAAGCTCTGCCCCGATGTGCTCTGGGCTTATCGCAACGCGCCCGACCGCAGCTACCACGGCCTGACCGAAACGGAAACGAACGCGTTTTGTGCCAATGCCGACGTGTTTCTGAATGTATCCGGATGCAGTTGGCTGCGACCCGAGTACGCGCGGGTTCCAAAAAAAATCTTTCTCGATTCCGATCCGATGTTCACACAGGTCGCGCTCGCTCTCGGCAAGCAGGGCGTCGTCGAACGCGTTCGCGCGCACGATTTTCATTTTACGTTCGCCGAGAACATCGGCGCAAAGAACTGTCGCATCCCGGCAGCGGGACTGAAATGGCTGCCAACGCGCCAGCCGATTGTACTGGATTGGTGGATCGTGTCGGCGCAACCGCCGCGCGACGTGTTCACCACCGTGATGAACTGGGTGTCGTACAAAGAGTGCGAGTACAAGGGCGAGACGTGGGGACAGAAGGACGTGGAGTTCTTGAAGTTCATCGAGCTTCCACGGAACGCGAAGCAGCAATTTGAAATTGCGATGGGCATGGGTCCCGGCATGAAACGGCCCACGGAACTCTTGACCCAAAAAGGCTGGCGCATCATCGAACCGAGCGAGCATCTGCCAGATCCGTGGAAGTACCGCGATTATCTGGGCCATTCCAAAGGCGAATGGAGCATCGCCAAGGAAGGCTACGTCAAATCGCGCAGCGGCTGGTTCAGTTGCCGCAGCGCATGTTACCTCGCATTGGGACGGCCTTGCGTCCTCGAGGACACCGGCTGGAGCGGGATTTATCCGTCGGGCACCGGTCTGGTCGCTTTCAGCACTGTGAACGAAGCGGTCGCAGGCGTCGAACGCATCAAGGCCGATTACGCCGCGCACAGCGCCGCGGCCCGTCGGTTGGCGGAACAATGGTTTGACGCGCGCAATGTGCTGGCGAGAATGCTCGAGCAGGTCGGCGCGTGACCAAGCCCATCGCCATCGTTGCCGGCTATCTCGCGCGTTACCCGCTGGGTGGCCATCTGCTCTCGCAACTGCATTTCCTGGCCGGCCTGCAGCGGCTTGGCTATGAAGTCGTTTTCATCGAGCATTACGGCTGGACGAATGCGTGTTACAATTCGCGCACCAACACGATGACTGACGATCCGTCCTTCGGACTCGGCGAAGTCCGTCGCGAGTTCGACCGCATCCGGCTGTGGCGTTCGTGTTTCATCGATGCTGGGGGACAATGGCATGGATTATCGCGTGACGAAGTGGCTGCGCTGTGCCGGCAATCGGCATTTCTGTTCAGCATCGCTTCAACAACGTGGATTGACGAATTTCGCGACTGCAAGACACGCATCTATCTCGACACCGACCCCGGCTTCACGCAATTCAAGATGGCAACCGCTGGGAATACTTCTTGTTGCGGATACGCATCGCCCCACGATTTTAATTTTCATTTCACCATCGGCGAACGCATCGGCCAGCCGGATTGCCCGATTCCGACCTGCGGCCTGCAGTGGCGTCCGACCCGTCAACCGGTGGCGCTGGACCTTGTACAGCCACAATTCACGCCCCAGGCGGCACATTTCACGACGGTGCTGAATTGGACCGCTTACGGCGGCGCCGAGTATGCGGGACATGTGTATGGCCAGAAGGACGTGGAGATGCTCAAGCTGCTCGATCTGCCAAAAAAGACCGGCCCGATCTTTGAAATCGCCCTCGCCGGATGCAACGCGCCCGCTGAAAAACTCCGCGCGGCGGGATGGATTGTGATCCACCCGCTCGTGGCATCACGGGACGTGGACACCTACCTCGATTATATCGGGAATTCGCGCGGTGAGTTCAGCGTCGCCAAGGAAGGCTACGTCAAAACGCGCTCCGGCTGGTTCAGCGAACGCACCGCGTCGTATCTCGCTTCGGGAAAACCGGCCATCGTGCAAGACACAGGTTTTAGCGAGATAATCCCCTGTGGGGAAGGACTGTTCGCATTCAAGACTGTCGAGGACGTGCTTCTCGCTCTGGACGCGATCGAGAAAGATTACAAGAGACATTGCCTTGCGGCGCGAAGTGTGGCGGAAGAATACCTCAACTCAGACAAGATCCTCGGCGCGTTGTTGCGCCAGTGCGGACTTCCTGCCAATCACTAGTCCGGCTTCACGAATTGTCTGGGTGCGGATAACTTGGTCAATCCAACCTGCTGGGCGGTCATGTCCAGCAACGCGGCACCCAATCGCAGCGTCCGATGCGCCCGCAAATGCAGGTACCCTGCCGTTATCGCGACCAGCAGCCATGTCGACAACGCCCACAGCGCGTGCGACGTGACCACCAGAAACAGCGCCACCACCCCGATAATCATCCACAGAAACACCTTCGCCATTAACGTCCATCGCACCATCAGCCGCGCGCGCAACAACCGCTTGTTGCCACCGTGATTCTCGCAAACGGTATTGACGACGACCTTCGTGAACCGGTCGCCGTGAATCGTCACGTCATGTTCGTCCCAGCCGCTGTCGGCACTGGCCTGCCATCGATCGCGCTCCAACAATTCCAGCAACTTCTGCAGGAAGGCAATGCGCTCGATCCCTTGTTCATTCCAGTAATTCAGCGAGAAAATGCTCGTTACATGGTCGTATTGATGGGCCAATTCCCTCACCGCCGCCCGCGCTGCCGTCGGCGTTTCCGACCGGCTCAATCGATGCGCATACCGCGGCCAGCCGCGCACGATTGGTTGCAACAAATACAACGCCGCCACCAGCGGACGCGACCAGAACCGCCGTTGCCACGGCGGAATGTCCACGCGCGATGCCGCAAACACAGCCACTCCCACGCTCGCCAGGAACGTCAGTGTCGGCAGCGGCCACAACGCCGGCCAGATCATCGCCAGCAAAATCCCGCCCAGCGTAAACAGCACATGCCACTCCAAACTCGTCAGCAACGACAACAATCCCACGGGCTCCGGCGTGTAGAGCGTTTGGAACAAACCGCTGCCAAAAATGCCGTGATAAATCACGAACCGGCCAAACAGACCCGACGCGCGCGTCGGATTGTAGATGCGTCCGCGCCAGCGCATGCCGCCGAGATTGTTGAAGTACTCAGGGTGTTTGTAGCGCAGCAACGCCTCGGCGACACCGTATCCACGTTGCTGCTTCAGATAGGAAGTGATCGTGTTGCGCCGGTAATGCCAGACAAATCCCGCATGCGAAAACGCAATCCGACGTCCGTGCTGCAGCAACCGCCAGCAAACATCCACGTCATCTCCCGCAGCGCGGTATTGCGCATCAAACCCTTTGATCTCCTCCAGCGCCCATTTCCAAAACATCATGTTGCAGCCGGGAACATGCTCGGCATTGCGGTCGTCGAGCATCACGTGCGCAGGTCCGCCCGGCGACGCAGCCACGGCGCCGGCGATCCAATTGTCCTCCGCCGGCGGAAAATTATGGCCGCCGATGGCCGCCGCGTCCGTCTTCAACAAATCGCCGACCATATAATACAGCCAGTCTTCATCGGCGCGGCAATCGTTGCGGGCGTATTGATCTGGCAGGGGGTGACGGCGTCTGGCAATCCGGACCCGACCGTGGCCAATGTCAGCCCCTGGGGCGCAATTATGGACGTGGGCGTGCTGGTCTTCCGCGAGGGCCTCGAGTGCATCCTGGTGCTGGCGGCGATCACGGCCAGCATGACGGGGGATAAGGAGAACCAC
>CAZAQZ010000054.1:0-11232 GCA_964487175.1 uncultured Verrucomicrobiota bacterium
CGCGTCTCTTCAACAAAAACCTGGGTGGAGGGGGCATCATGGACGTCGGTTGTTACCCTATCTCGGCATCACGCCTGATCGCCGGGGTCGCCATGGGCAAACCGTTTGCCGATCCTCTTGAAGTCAAAGGCTGCGCCCATTTCGCTGCCACGGGCGTCGACACATGGGCGGTCGCTTCCTTGAAGTTTCCAAGTGACATTCTCGCGTCGGTCACGGCCGGTGCCGAGGTGCAGCAGGACAACGTGCTTCGGATCTATGGTTCGCATGGGAAAATCTTCGTGGCGGCGCCGTGGACGCAGATCAATGATGGTCTGGCCACAAAAATTCTAGTGGAGCGCAAAGGCGAGTCCATCCAGGAGATCGTCGTGGAATCGTCCCAGCCGGCCTACGCCATTGAAGCCGATCACGTGGCCGCGCACATCGAAAAGCGCCAGGCGCCCGCGATGACCTGGGAGGATTCCCTCGGCAACATGAAGACCCTCGATCGTTGGCGCGAGTCCATCGGCCTTGTTTACGATTCAGAGAAAGACGTCAAGAGGGGGGGTAACGTCGGATGAAGACCCTGGGCATTGGCATGGTCGGCGCGCGTTACGGGGCGCGGATGCATCTTGCGAATTACGCCAAGCTGCCGCGGGATATCGTGGAGATCCGGGGAATCTGCGCCCGAACAAAGGAAAGCGGCACCGCATTGGCGAAAGAAGCCCGGGTGGGGTTCGTCACCGATGACTATGATTTGCTCCTCGCCAGGAAGGAGATCGATGTGATCGATCTCTGCGTGCCGCCGGCGCTGCACCGTGAGTTTGCGATTCGCGCCGCCAACGCGGGCAAGCACATAATCATGGAGAAGCCGCTCACCGGATATTTCGGCGAAGCGGGTGACGCCGAGCCTATTGGAACCCGTGTACCGAGGGCCCGCATGAGGGAAGGCGCGCGGCGAAATGCCGAGGCGGTGCGCGAAGCCGTGCTTAGGAACGGCGTGAAGTTTTGTTATGCGGAAAACTGGGTGTATGCACCGCCTATCGAGAAAATACGGCGGCTGATTGCGGCTTCCAAGGGCGCCATCCTCGATCTTCGTGCTGAAGAAAACCACTCCGGCTCGAATTCCATATTTTCACGTGATTGGAAATCGACCGGAGGGGGCGCGCTCCTGCGCATGGGCGTGCATTCGGTGGGGGCGTGCCTGCATTTGAAGCAATGGGAGGGCCAGTTGCGGCTCGGTAAAGGCATTCGGCCCGTATCGGTGCTCGCGGACACTGCTGACCTGATCCATAGCAGCGCTTCCTCGCGGGCCCGGGAGGCTGGGGCGAATCGATGGATCAGCGCAAATCCGATTGATGTGGAAAATTGGGCTAATCTGATGATCTCTTTTGAGGATGGTTCGCGCGGCACTGTGATCGTCAGCGACGTTGGGTTGGGGGGATTGAATACGCGCGTGACGGCTTTCATGACTGATGGCGTAATCAAGGCGAACATGACCTCCAACGATGCGATTGAGACCTACGCACCCGATCCGTCGGTGTTTCACAACGAGTACTTTACGGAAAAGCTCGAGACAAAGGCGGGCTGGAATCGCCCGAGTTGCGATGAGGACTGGTTTCGTGGCTTTTCGCAGGAGATCGAGGATTTCGTGGGCGCGATCGGCGGGGGTTCGGAACCTCTTTCCGGCATCGAGCTTGCCGTGGAATGCGTGAATGTGATTTATGCGGCATACCTGTCCGCGGAAACGGGCAGCCGCGTGGCAATGGACTGAAGATCCAATGATGAAACGCGTTTTGAATGTAGTCTTACTAGGTTGGTTCCTCGTCGGTTGTGCGATCCAGAAAAAAGGGAGCGTCGCATCTCCATCGCGAACCGGGCCCGTTTTCGACATCACGGCCTACGGTGCCGTGGACAATGCCGCAGTCTCCAGTGCCGATGCCTTCCGCCGGGCCATTGCCGATTGCCAGAAAACCGGCGGCGGCGTTGTGCGAGTCCCCGCCGGGCATTTCCTCACAGGCCCGATCGAGATGGTCGATAACATGACCCTTTACGTGGACAGCGGGGCTGTGGTTCTGTTCGAGACTGGTCGGGCCAAATATCCCGACATCACCTCGCGTTGGGAGGGTCTTACCGAAAGCGGACCCCATCCCCTCCTCTTCGCCAACGGACTTCATAATATCGCCATCACCGGTAACGGCACATTTGACGGACAAGGGCCCGCTTGGTGGGCAACCATGGATATGGCCGAGCAAGGCAACGCCCGCCCCAATCGCCCCATCCGCCGCCGTCCGATGATGGTTCAAATAAAGGACTGCAACGGTGTCCACATCGACGGCCCTACGTTCATTAACGCCCCCTTCTGGACCATCCACCTGCTCTACAGCGAAAATATCGACGTCGGGAATTGTAAAATGATCAACCCGCCCAGTTCGCCCAACACCGATGCGTTGAATTCCGATTCGTGCCGCCATGTCGTGGTGCATGATTGCTACGCCGACGTGGGGGACGACGCGTTCGGAATCAAATCAGGCCGCGATGAAGAAGGCCGAAAAATGAATCGACCGACCGAAGATATTACCTACATTCGTTGTCACGTCGCCCATGCTCACAGCGTGTGCGCCATCGGTAGCGAAGAATCCGGCAGCGTGCGCCACATCCGTTTCATCGACTGCGACGGCGACGGCACGGACAACGGGATCCGGATCAAAAGCACCCGTGGCCGCGGCGGCATCGTCGAAGACGTCGTCGCTTCGAACATCCGCCTGAACAACGTTCGCACCGCCATCGTCTTATCCCTGCGCTATACAAAAACTACCGTCGAGCCACTCTCCGAACGCACTCCTCTCTTGCGCGATATCCACATCGACCATGTTACCGCCCGCAACGTCGGCAAGTGTTGCACAATCGAAGGACTCGAGGAGCAACCCATTCAACACGTCACGCTTACGGATCTTGATCTCTCTGGCACCAACGGCGTGAGTTGCTCTTACGCAAAGGACATCATCTTCAAAAACGTCCACATCGCGGTCCAAAATCGACCCTTTGAGGAACACGATTCGCAGGATATCCGAAGGATTGGATGGAACGAAGCGACCGTCGCGCCCGCAACGCCATAAGCGCCGCTACCCGCGTCCACTACACGGGACTTCAGGAGACAGACCAAGCTCGGTGAGCAAATCAAGGTCTGCATCCTGCTCCGGATTACCGGCTGTGAGGAGTTTGTTGCCGTAGAAGATGGAGTTGGCACCGGCGAAGAAACAGAGGGCTTGGGCTTCGCGGGACAACCGCGTTCGGCCGGCGGACATGCGCACCTTGGCGCGCGGCAGGAAGATGCGGGTGGTGGCGATCAAGCGCACCAACTGAAACACATCCACGGACGGCTGGTCTTCGAGTGGCGTGCCTTCGATGGCCATCAGGCAATTAATCGGCACGCTCTCCGGCGGCGGATCGAAATTCAGCAGCACCTCCAGCATCTTCAAGCGATCCAGTTCAGTTTCTCCCATCCCGATGATTCCACCGCAACAGACAGAGATACCCGCCTCCTGTACCGCCCTGATCGTGTCGAGACGATCCTGAAAAGTGTGTGTCGTGACAATGTTCGGATAAAACTCGGGGCTGGTGTCGATGTTGTGATTGTACGCCGTGACGCCAGCCTCCTTGAGTTGATGCGCCGCCGCCCCGGTGAGCTGTCCCAATGTCACGCAAACTTCCATGTCGAGTTTGCTCACCGCACCGATTGTTTGCAGAACCGACTCGAACTGCGGCGTGTTTTCGCGCACCCCTTTCCACGCCGCCCCCATGCAAAACCGTGTCGCGCCGCCCTCCTTGGCGCGGCGCGCCACGCTCAAAACCTCGTCGGTGGACATAAGCCTTTCGGCTCTGACTTCAGTTGAATATCGTGCACTCTGTGCACAATAGGCACAATCTTCGCTGCACCCACCGGTCTTAATGCTGAGCAACGAGCAAAGTTGTATCTCATTGCCCTTCCAATACTTAAGATAGATTTCCCGCGCTTGCTGGATTAAACCAAAAAATGGCTGGGAATAAACTTCCTGCAGTTTGTCTAATTTCGCAACTGGCTCAGCGGCAGGATGTTTCACTATCGGAATCGTTGAAATGACCTGATTTTCCCCCTCCATCTTGAAAATTGATGCTATCGGAAAGCTTGTCGCATTGCAAGCGCGGAGGCCTTTTGTTACTGTATGCGGCCTTATTCCTATGGATCACACTGTCCAGAAAGTTTGCGGAATGCTCCAGAGCCCGGACGGCATGAGACGTTGTGCTGCCGCGATGGTGCTGGCGGAGCTTGCGCCCAAGGACGAAAAGGTCGTTCGTGCGCTTGGTGAAGCGCTTAAGGGCGCAAATCAATTGCTCACTCGCTACGTGCTGGAAGCATTCGACGCGATCGGCACACGCGCCGTTGTTCCTCACGTGTTGCCCCTGCTGGAAGCCGAAGATGTGGAAACAAAACTGCGCGCTGTCGGCATCGTGGCCCGCGCCGGTGGCGACATCCTGCCGGATCTCAAACGCCAGTTCGAAAAAGCCAGCCCGCTGCACAAGCGTGTCCTCTCCGACATCCTGGCGCGCATCCACAATCGCCAGGCCATGCAGATCATTTTGGATTCGCTGTTCGATCCCGATTTTGAGCTCATTAAGGAAATCTGCCAGGCCGTCCGGCGGCACATCGGCGATGCCACGCCAAAGGAACGCACGGCGCTTCACAAGCAGGTCGTAAAATTCATGATTAGCTCCCGCGTCAAACAAATGGATCGGGTGCTGACTTCGTGCCTGCTGCTCGTGGGTTATATCGGCGCTTCGGATGCGCGCAAGGTTCTGCTCAAGTACAGCACGACGAGGAATTTGGGTTATATCCGCCGCAACGCATTGCTCGGTATCAAGGGACTGGAACTTACTGGCGCCGCAGCCAATTCGACCGCGCACCAGATGTTGAAATATCTGGCCGAGTCCGACCCGGTCATCGTGCAGCACGCTCTGGATATCATCGAGAAACTTCCTTTGTCCGGTTCCTACGATTCACAATGGCGCAAGCTGCTTAAGAGCAAGCATGCACCCGTCCGCGCTTTTGCCGCACGCAAGCTGGCGGTCACAGATAACCCGGCGATAAACCGGTTGATGATGGCGCTGTTGAAGCACGACGATCCACAGGTCAGCGACATCGCCGCGGGTGCACTCGCCCGTCACAAACATGCCACCAAGCTATTGCTGGGTGCGCTCGCGCGGGAGCGCAAGACCGAAACGGCCTGGCGTCTTGCGAAAATCCTCAAGCCGCACAGCGAATCGATCGACAGGAAAACGCTGAAAAAATTCTCCAGCCTGGCCGGACGCGACCTTGAGGCGAACAATCCACGCCACGAAGCGCTGTTCTATTTCCTGCGCAATGTCGATCCCAAGGCGGCGGATGCCGTTCTGCGCGACGTCGGTCTGAAATTCAAGAAGGCGAAGAAATGGGCTCGGGCGGTGGAATGTTTGCGTCAATTGACGCGTGCTGAAAGCTTCGACCGTGAGCTGCGCTACGAACTCAGCGTTTGCAACCTGAAACAATCGCAGAAGGACCTCGCCCCGCATCTGCGCGCGGACGACCAGGCGCTGCGGGGTTTCCAGGCGTTGCTTCAGGAGAAGTCCTTCAAGCTGTTCGACCGACTCAAGAAGGAACGGGCGCTGGACGCCTCGGATTTTCATTACCTCGGTTTCCATTTCAGCGAAGGCACGGGCGAAGAGCAGAAGTTCGGACGCAAACTGCTTGAGCATGTCGCCAAACGCTGGCCAAAAACCAAGGAAGGCAAAGCCGCCCGTGCCAAACTCAAGCTTGCTGACCAGCAGAAGCAGGCAGCCACCGCGCCTTCTCCTGCGACGTCCTAAACTCTCGCAATCAAGCGGAGTGCCTGTTGCTCATACTCGGGGACGAAGCTCGTTGGCGAGTTTGATCCATTGCTCAAGATTCAATTCCTCGCCGCGGGCGGTTGTCGAAATTCCAACAGCCTCAAACGCGGCCTCCACGTTGTCATACGCAGCGATTAGTTTGCGAAGCATCTTGCGACGCTGGTTGAATCCCAGCCGCACAATGGCGTGGAAGGGCGCATCGTTCTCCAATTTCACGCGCGGGTCCCGCCGATCCAGTACGACCACCGCACTCTCCACATGCGGCGCGGGATAGAAGCAGGTCGGCGAAACAATGTGCGCGACCGTCACGTGGTAGTTCAACTGCGTGAACAGCGTCAGCGCGCCATAGTCCTTGCGCCCGGGCTTCGCGCCCAACCGTTCGGCCACCTCCCGTTGCACCGTCACCACAATCCGGCGCGGTTTTGGCTCTCCTTCGACAAACCGCTCCAGCATCGGCGTCGAAATGCTGTAGGGCAAATTCGAAACCACCTTGAACGGCGGTGAAACGGTGAACTCCGTTTTGACCGCATCGCCTTTGATAAGTTCGACATCGTTCAACCGCAGTCCGCGCAGGTATTCGTACAGGCGAGGATCCTTCTCGATGGCGATGACGCACTTGGCCCGATCGGCCAGTTTGATCGTCAGCGCCCCAAGTCCGGGTCCGATCTCCACGACGGTTTCATCGATGCGAATGTCCGCCTGCTCGAGGATGATCCAGAGAATGTTCGCGTCGATCAGGAAATTCTGGCCAAGAACCTTGCTCGGACGAATGTCAAGTTCGTCCAGCAACCGCCGCACTTCGGTGAGTGTCATTTTCCCGCCAACTGTGCGGCGAGATTGATCGCCGCGATCATGCTGTCGGGTCGAGCAATCCCCTTGCCCACGATGTCAAATGCCGTGCCGTGATCGGGCGATGTGCGCACAAACGGAAGCCCCAGCGTCAGGTTTACCCCGGTGTCGAACGCAATCATCTTCAGCGGGACAAGTCCCTGGTCGTGATACATCGCCACGACCGCATCGAATTCACCCTGATACGCTCTATGAAACAATGTGTCTGCCGGCCACGGTCCGGTCACGTCCAGTCCTTGGCGAGCCGAACGGCGCACCGCCGGCGCGATGATTCGGCGTTCCTCGTTTCCGAAGAGGCCCCCCTCGCCCGCATGTGGATTCAGGGCCGCCACGCCGATCCTTGGTCGCTTGATGCCGAACCTCTTGCACGCGTCATGTGACAATTCGACGACGTTAAGGATTTTACCCGTGGAAATCAGCCGTGGTACATTCGCCAAAGGCGTGTGGATGGTCACCAATGCGACGCGCAACGGGCCGCCCACCAGCATCATCGCAAACTTCTTCGCGTGACTGACGTGGGCGAGCAATTCCGTGTGCCCCTCAAACCGATAACCGGCTTTGCGCAACAAACCCTTGCTCAGCGGCGCCGTGACGAGTGCGTCCAGTTCGTGGGATAGGCTGCGTCGCGCACCTTCCACAACCCAGTCAACGGCGTCGGCCCGACGACCGGTGCGCACGTCGCCGATGACTTCATAATCGCACCGTTCGTTGAGTTTGCCGGAGGCAAGTGCCTTGGCGACGACCTCGGGGCCGATGCCTGCCGGGTCGCCCAGCGTGATTCCGATGCGGGTCCGCCTGGGCATTAGAACATGCGGATGTAGGCCTTGGCCCGAAGGTCCTTGACCCAATCTGCCTGCATTTTGGCACGCTGCTGTTCGAGCAGGATGCGTTCGATCTCGTCGCGCACTTCGGGAAGAGGCTTCTCGTGCGTAGGCTTCACATCGTCCACTTGCAGGATGTAATAGCCTTCATCTGTTTCAATCAACTTGCTGTGCTGGCCGGGTTTGAGCGTGAAGGCGATATCGCCCAACTCCTTGCGCAGCACATCGTGGCCGATCCAACCCCAATCGCCGCCTTCTTTTCCTTCCTTGCCCTCGGAGTAAACGCGCGCCATGCTGTCGAAACTTGCGCCGGAGTCGAGCTTGGAAACGATTTCCTCTCCCAGTGTACGATGCGGATCAACAGGGGGTGGCGGCGGTGGCGTGGAAACGACTGCATTGGTCTGCGCGACTTGATTCGTCGAGACAGCTTCATTCGTGGAGACAAGTGAATCCGCCGTGGCTATGTCATTTGATGGCGCGACTTGATTGGTCGAAGAAACTGCAGCCGACACAGGTTCGTTCGTCGCTGGAACAGGTTGTGACGCCTCGGCTGGGGAGTTTGTTGTTGCTGCTGTTGGCTGGACGGTCCCGTTGGTCGTCCCTTCTGACGTTGCGTTCTCAACCTCGGCAGTTGACGCAGGCGCGGCGGCAGGCTCAGGTGCGGGTTCCGGTTCCACCTTCTTGATATAAATCATCCGGAGCTTGATCTCGTCGCCCACTTTGTAGTCATCGAGATGTTCCTGATAGTATTTTTCAATTTTGTAGGGAGATACGACGACTTCATTCTGTGTCTTCCGGTTCCGCATGGCCTGGACGATGATGCGGTCGCGCAATTGATCACGGTACTGCGCCAAGGTCATGTGCTGCGCTTCGAGCGTCTTGATGAACGCGGCGCGATTGCCACCGAATTCGTCGGCAACGTGGCTGTTGAGATCCTCATCCACCACGCTGGAGGGAATACTGAAGCCCTTTTCCTTGAATTCCTGGAGGATCAGGTTGCGTTCGATGAGATTGTTCAGCGCGTCCTGCTGCGCCGCGTGGACCTTTGCGAGCAATTCCTTCCCGTCATAATCGCGGCTGAGTTCCCGCACGACAGGCTGCACGTAGTCGCGGACTTCGCTGTAGGTGATCACCTTGTCGTTGACGATGGCCGCGACGCCGTCCAGAATTTCCGCAACACTGACCGTTGCGCCCAACACCACGGCGACCACGCCGGCCAGAGCCAATCGCCCGAGCCTGTTCCAGCACGTCCGGCTCATATGCTCCCGATGCTCTTCCATGCTTTCCAACGCCCTCGACATGAGGTGAGACTACTGCATTCCCGTTCCGGCACGCAAGCCAGCAGGATGGATCCTACACGTGGGGACCGGCCGCAAGAATCTCCGCGGACGCGCCCTTGAATTGTTCGAAGTTCTTCACGAACTTCGCTGCCAGGTCCTTGGCGCGCCGGTCGTAATCCGCTGCATCCTTCGCTCCGTAGCGAGGTGCGAGCAATTCCGCGGGCACGTCGGGCAACGATTTCGGCACTTCAAATCCAAATGTCTGGTCGATATGGAACTGCGCTTTGTCGAGCGTCCCGTCGAGAATGTGCGTGACGTTGTCGCGGTTGATCTTCAGCGGAATACGCGGTCCCTGTCCGAATGCGTTGCCAACCCAACCGGAATTGAGCAGGTAACACTTTGCGTGATGCTCGCGCATCTTTTTGGCGAGCAGTTCTGCGTAGACCGTTGGATGCAAGGGCAGGAATGGCGCGCCGAAACAGGTTGAGAACGTCGGGGCCGGATCCTTGCCCGCGTTGGCTTCCGTGCCCGCCAACGAGGCGGTGTAGCCTGCCATGAAATGATACATCGCCTGTGCCGGATTGAGCCGCGCCACCGGCGGCATCACGCCGAACGCATCACAGGCCAGGAAGATGATCGCCTTCGGATGGCCGCCCATGCCGCTGGGTACAACGTTGGCGATGTAATCCAACGGGTATGCGCATCGTGTATTCTCGGTCACCGAATCGTCCATATAATTCGGTTCGCGGGTGGCGGGGTCAACGGTGACATTCTCGATGACCGAGCCGAACTTGATCGCGTCCCAAATCAGCGGTTCACGTTCTTTGGTCAGTTTGATGCACTTGGCGTAGCAGCCGCCCTCGAAATTAAACACTCCCTTGTCGCTCCAACCGTGTTCGTCGTCCCCAATCAGCCCGCGAGACGGGTCGGCCGATAATGTTGTCTTGCCTGTGCCACTCAAGCCAAAAAACAGCGCCACATCACCCGCGGTGCCAACGTTGGCCGAGCAATGCATCGGCAACACGCCCTTCAGGGGCAACACGTAATTCAAGACACTAAAAATGCTCTTCTTCATCTCGCCCGCGTACTGTGTGCCACCGATCAGCACGGTCTTGCGGGAGAAATCAACCACGATGAACGCTTCGCTGTTGAGCTTGTGCTTCTTGGGGTCGGCGAGAAACCGACAGGCGTTAATGACCGTCCATTCCGGTACATGCGCCTTCAATTGCTCCGGTGAGGCGCGCCGGAAAAGCTGTTTTACGAAGAGGTTGTGCCAGGCAAACTCGGTCACTATCCGGATGGGCATGGTATAGCGGGGATCGGCGCCTGCGTAACCGTCCATCACGAACAACTCGCGGCCCTGCAAATGGGCCATGACTTCCTGGCGCAGGCCCAGGTAATCCTGTTCGGACATCGGCTGGTTGACCTTGCCCCACCAAATCCGGTCCTTGCTGCCCGGCTCCTCAACCACCCACTTGTCGCGCGGCGAACGACCCGTGCGTTTACCTGTCATCGAATTCAGCGCGCCGCTGCTGGTGAGCAGTCCTTCGCCGCGCCGTACTGATTCCTCCACTAACTGCGCGACAGATAAATTCCAAAGCACCTTCCCCGGCCCCACGATGCCGTGATGCTCTAATCCGTAATGACTCATCGCTCAATTTCCTCGTTAAGTTTCCGTGTAGTCTCGCCCCGCCCCGTTGCGGTTTTACATGGTATTTTACTGGTTGGCAAACGAAAAGCAGCAATCTAGTGCTCGGTTGATCCTCCGTAAAAGCCCTCCGACGCCAAATCCGTTTCACAGCGCACTCGTTCCGTTATGGCTTCCACCTCAGAGTCCGTAAGTGCGCCTACGAATTGCCACGCGGGGACTCCATCCACCACTGTCATCGCTTTGCGAGCAACAGTGTAAATCTGAACGAGCTTGACCCTCCCTCCTGCCACAACGATGTCACGAAGGCGACCGCAATACGCGCCGATTTCTTCGGATGTTGGTCCCTGGTTGCGAATGTTTAGAAACAAACTTTGTATCACAATGGCTCGCTGTCTTGCGGTTTCCGTAATGTTTTTCAGGATGCGCGCAAATGGAATCCTGGTGCGGTTGATAAGTTTGAAATATTCTTCTGTGCCAGCGTCGAGCTTCGCCCAGACCTCGCCGTTGTTGGTGTCCATGATTTCCAAACCGCGCTTTACGTCGGGACGGTCAAGCCCGCCCGCGTCGGTGATTAACACGGCTTTCACTTCGGCTGGTTTGGTCCGGACGATCATTTCGAGCACTTCAGAAAAGTTTCTTAATGTGGTCGGTTCCGCATCGCCGCTGAGGGCAATGTCGTTCAGGTGCAGCAATTCAGCGGGCACGGAATTGAACGGTGGATGTTGTGCCAGTTCGCCCGTGCGCACCATCT
>CAZAQZ010000055.1:0-11215 GCA_964487175.1 uncultured Verrucomicrobiota bacterium
CGAAACGGATGTTGGGTCGCACGCCAGGCAACATCCAGGCCATTCGCCCCATGAAAGACGGTGTCATCGCCGATTTTGAGATCACCGAGGCGATGCTGCGCTACTTCATCAGCAAGGTGCACAACCGCCGCTACGGCATCAAACCGCGCGTCATCGTCGCGGTTCCGAGCGGCATCACCGAGGTGGAAAAGCGGGCCGTCAAAGACAGCGCCACTCACGCGGGGGCGCGGGACGTTTATCTGATTGAGGAACCGATGGCGGCGGCCATTGGGGTTGGGTTGCCGGTGCAGGAACCTGCGGGCAACATGATTGTGGATATTGGCGGCGGCACGACGGAAGTGGCCCTGATCAGTCTGGCGGGAATCGTGCTTAGCCGTAGCGTGCGTGTGGCAGGAGATGAACTGGATGAAGCCATCATCCAGTACATGAAGCGCGCTTACAATTTGATGATCGGAGAACGCATGGCGGAGGACATCAAGATCAAGATCGGCTCGGCCTACCCGCTCGAACAGGAATTGACCATGGAAGTCAAAGGACGCGACCTGGTGGCTGGCCTGCCGAAGACCTTGACGATTACCTCCGAGGAAGTGCGCGAAGCGTTGCAGGAGCCCGTCTCGACGATTGTCGAGAGCGTGCGCGTGACGCTCGAGCGTTGTCCGCCCGAACTGGCAGCCGACCTTGTGGACCGGGGCATTGTCCTGGCTGGGGGCGGCGCGCTGATTCGCGGCATCGACAAACTTCTGGCCGAGGAAACCGGCCTGCCCGTGCATATATCGGACGACCCGCTCAGCGCGGTCGCGATGGGCACGGGCGTCGTTCTCCAGGAATTGGGATTTCTTGAGAAGCTCGCAAAGAATTCCTCGTAAGCATCCCCTGCCCCGCCCGCCGAAAAAGGTGTAGCTGCGTTTCGATGAAACGCAGGCCGGCGCTTCACAGAAGCGTCGCTACACAGAATGCGCTGACGGTTTGATTGAAGCGGCAGAATTGGGTCATTATTGGACTGCTGGTGTTGGGCTGGGTTATTTTCCTGGGCCAACCGACGGCGGTTTCGACTAGGCTTCGGATGATTTTCGTACAATTAGGGACGCCGTTTGTGAAACTGGGAGATTGGATCCCGGCCGTTCATTCGCGCCGCCAACTCGCCAAACAAACTGAGGAACTGCATGCCGAGAATGAATCGTTGCGCCGGCAGGGGAACGCCTTTGCCGAAATCGGGCGCGAGAATCTTCGACTCCGGCAGCTCCTCAATTTAAAGGAACCCGCCGCTTTCCACACCATCGGAGCGCGGGTGATCGGGCACGATGCGTCGAACTGGTGGAAAAGCATCCAGATCGACCGTGGCACGCAGGATGGTATCCGTGAAAACATGCCCGTGATCAATGCCGATGGTCTCATCGGCAAAACCATCTCGGTCACCCGGGGCGAAGCCCGCGTGCTGTTGCTCACCGATCCCAATTGCAAGGTCAGTGCACTGCTCCAGGATTCGCGGGAACCGGGCATTGTCTCCGGCGGCGAGAACGTCATGGGAATCGACCCGCATTGCCTGATGACGTATGTGGATCGCAGGGCCCAGTTTAAGAATGGCGAAACTGTCGTCACCTCGGGACTCGGGGGCGTCTTCCCGAAAGGCATTCCCATCGGCGCCGCCGTGCGCGTGCGCCTCAATCCCCAAACCGGAATGTATCAGGACGTGGACGTGCGCCCGGCGGTGGATTTCCATAGGCTCGAAGAAGTGGAGGTCATCATCGAATGAACTTCCTTCTTCTGACCGGTTCGCTTCTGTTTTTTGCCGCGCTTCAGTCACGTCTGCCCACACTATGGTGGCTCGGCGGGCTGCGGATCGAGTTTTTGCCGGCGCTGGTGGCATATGGTGCACTGACACTTCGTGGCAGCCGCGCGCTGCTGCTGGCTCTGACGGCTGGATTCATTCAGGACGCCTTGTCGGCAGCACCCTTCGGGATGACGGCACTGATTTACGGCGTCTTCGCTCTTGTGATTATCGGGGTGCGCGAAGCCCTTGACCGCGACCTGCCTTGGGTGCAGATGGGGGCGGGAGCGATTGCCGCAGGTGCCACCTCGCTCGCGGCCAGTATCGTTGTCGGTTTCTCCTTCGGTGCGGTGGTGAAGATTCTACTGGTCGCTGCCGTGAGCGCCATCGTCGCGCCGCTGGTGTTTCTTGCAATCGACTATGTCCGGCTTCTGGCGGGAACAACATGATCATTAGCGCGCCATTTCAGGAAGGTAATCCGCGTTTGGCGACGATCGGCGTGATCATCGGTCTGGGCTTGACCTTGTTGCTGGCGGATTTGTGGCGGGTTCAGGTTGTCAATGCCAGTCAATATGGCGGTCGCGACGAAGCGCAGTCGCTGCGCCGCATCCGCGTTCCCGCGGCGCGCGGCGAGATCGTCGACCGCAATGGCGTCGTGCTGGCCAATAACCGCCCCAGCTACGACATTGTCCTCTATCTCGATCAACTCGGTCGCGTCTCAAAGAAACAGGATGTCATCCGGGTGGCGGAGGCCAATCTCACCGCACTCAGCCAGCAGTTGAAGATTCCCGCCGAGCTCCCGGATGATCGCGTCGTGCGGCTTCAGTATCAACTACGCCGCCCTCTTCCGCTGCCTGTGTGGCGGGATGTCAGCAAGGAACAAGTCGCCGCGTTTGAGGAGCGCGCCAGCACGTTGCCGGGCGCTGACCTGATCGTCACGCCGGTGCGCCAGTATCCTTTCGGCTCGCTCGCCGCGCACGTGCTCGGGTATGTGGGCAAGGCCGATCAAGGGGATGAAGAAGACCTCGAGCGGTTTTACTATTACCAACCCGATAGCGAAGGGCGGCAGGGTGTCGAGCGCGCGTGCGACGATTACCTGCGCGGCGCGCCCGGCGGGTATACGATTCGCGTGAATCCCGCAGGCCGCAAAGTCTCCGACATTGGTGAAAAGCCGGCCGAACCCGGCAATCGCGTGACGTTGACGATCGACGTGCGCATCCAAAAGATCGTCGAAAACGCCCTGAAAGATGCCTTGAGGCGCTCACCATTCTCCAACGGAAAGGAACTGCGGGGCTCCGTCGTCGTGCTCGATCCGCGAAACGGTGAAGTGCTGGCCATGGCGTCCACGCCGTCCTTTGACCCCAACATCTTCAATCCGGGAGTCCCGGCTGCCACTGTGAACGCTGTTATTCACGACCCGAGTAGTCCGATGCTTAATCGGACCATCGGGGCACGGTATCCACCGGGCTCGACATTCAAACCCGTGACGTTACTGGCGGGTCTGGACGCTGGAACCATCGCACCCCACGATATTGTCGTCTGCTCCGGTTCGATGCAGATCGGGACGTGGCCGAGACCGTTCCGCTGCGACAAGCTGGATGGTCACGGACCGATGGATGCGATATCCGCAATCGCCCAATCCTGTGACATTTACTTCTATCAAAAAGGCATGGCGACCGGCGTGGACGCGATCACCAGAACGGCGGGTGAACTTGGCCTCGGCCAGCCGACCGGGTTCGATTTGGGACGTGATCTGGGCGGTCTGGTGCCTTCGCCGACGTGGAAGCGCGTGCAGATCGGAGAACGCTGGTGGGATGGCGACACTGCGCAACTGGCGATCGGCCAGAGCTTCCTGCTCGTTACTCCTCTACAAATGGCCTGTCTGGCGGCGGCGCTCGGTAACCGGGGCACCCTCTGGCGGCCTTTTGTGATCAAGCGCGTTGATACGTACGATGGCCAATTGGTGCGGCAAACCAGCCCGCAAGTTCGCGTCCGACTTCACGAGTCGCCGCAAAACATCGAGATTGTGCGCCAAGCCATGCTGGCGGCGGTAAGGGAAGGAACGGCGAAACTGGCGACCGTGCCAGGGCTGAGCGTCGCGGGTAAAACAGGAACAGCCGAGTTTCAACTCAAAGACAGACGGATTAAGCGCGTATGGCTCATCGGGTTCGCGCCCTACGACGATCCACAAGTGGCGTTGGCAATATCAATCGAAGACGGCGTGAGTGGCGGACTGAATGCCGCTCCCATTGCGCGGGATATCCTGGCGGGGATCTTCCAAAAGAAGACAGGACCGGCAGGCCGTGCGGAACAAGAAGTCTATGTCGATTAAGAATTCCATGAATTCGCTGATGCGAATGAACTGGGTGCTGTTCGCCGCGATGGTGGCGCTGGCGATTGGAAGCGTATTCTTCATCTACAGCGCTTCCTACCGCGGCCCGAACCAGCCGATGCTGCATTTCTACAAGATGCAGATCATCTGGTTCTGCATCGGGCTGGTCCTGTACACGGCTGTGGCCCTGATGGACTACCGGCTGATCTGCCAGTGGGCAGCAGTCTGGTACACCATCGCCGTTGGGTTGCTGGTGCTCGTTCTCATCGCGGGGGCCAGGGTGTATGGGGCGCGCCGGTGGCTTGGTTGGGGGAGCTACGGGATTCAACCCGCGGAAATCGCGAAGCTGGCAGTTTTAGTGGCCCTGTCGTATTATTTGTTCCACCGGACTCCCCAGTTGCGGCGTAGGTGGGGAACGGTCTGGGCGTCACTCCTGTTGGTGGGTGTGCCGTCCATGCTGATTATGCTCGAGCCCGATTTGGGTTCGGCGATGGTGTTGATTCCAATCTGTTTTGGGTTGATGTTTGTAGCTGGCGTGCGGGTAAGTCATTTGGTGGCGGTGGCGCTGCTGGGTGTCGCCCTCGCACCCGTGGCATGGTATAAACTGAAGGAATATCAAAGAGATCGACTTACCGTGTTCCTGAATCCGAGCCGGGACCCCCTCGGCGACGGATGGAACCTGAATCAGTCATTGATTGCGGTGGGCTCAGGCGGCCTGGCCGGGAAAGGCTATCTGCAGGGCACCCAAAACCTGTATGGCTATCTGCCGCGCACCGTGACACCCAACGATTTTCTATTCAGCGTGATTGCCGAGGAAAAAGGATTTATCGGCAGCGCGTGCGTTGTGGGGTTGTACGCTGTGATTTTGTTGACCGGGCTGCGGATCGCGGCGAACGCGCGCGATCGCCTGGGAATGCTGCTGGCGACGGGGGTCGTCGCCATGCTGTTTTTTCATGTGTTCATCAATGTGGGCATGACCATTGGCTTGATGCCGATTACAGGACTGCCCCTGCCATTACTCAGCTACGGCGGATCGTTCGTGCTTGCCAGCATGGCGGCGCTGGGGCTGTTACAAAACGTCTGGATTCATAGGAGGGTCTATTGATCGTGGAAGCAATCAAGCAAATACTCAAAAAGGGTGAAGAACTGCTGACTGGCCGTCGCCGAAAGCGGCTCGCGAAGGAAATCATCGTGAACGCCGAGGCGCTGGAGAACCGGGTCGCCGTCATGGAAGACGGCATGCTCGAAGAATTCAGCATCGAGCGCACCACCGAGAGAAACATCGTCGCCAGCATCTTCAAGGGCCGCATCAAGAACCTCGAACCCGGCCTCAAGGCCGCGTTCGTGGACATCGGTTTCGAGAAGAATGCGTTCCTGCATTACTGGGACATCATTCCCGAATCGCTCGCTGAACGCGTCGATCTGGTGGAAACCGAAAGTGCGCCCGCCAAACCCCAACGGAAGATCACGCAACAGGATATCCCGAAACTCTATCCCCCGGGCTCCGAAGTCATCATCCAGGTCGTCAAGGGTCCCATTGGCACCAAGGGTCCGCGTGTGACGACCAACATCAGCATCCCGGGCCGTTATCTCGTGCTCATGCCGTATAACCCGCAGCGTGGCATCTCGCGCAAGATCGATGACGACAGGGAACGCCAGCGGCTGAAACAAATCCTGCAACGTCTCCGCATCCCCGACGGCATGGGCGTGATTATCCGCACCGTCGGCGAAGGCCAGCGCAAACGCTTTTTTGTGCGCGACCTCGAAATTCTTCTGCAAACATGGAAACAGGTGGAAGACAAAATCAAGAACGGGCCGACGCCGTCCTGTGTGTTCCAGGAACCCGACTTGATCGACCGCACGGTTCGCGATTTTCTCACCGAGGAAGTCGATCGCATCGTGGTGGACAGCGAGATTGCCTACGAACGCATCCGCAACACCATCGGCCAGATCAGCCGCCTATCGCGCGGCAAAGTCAGGCTGTACGGCGAGACCGCGCCCATTTTCAACCGGTTCAACGTCGAAAAGCAGATTGAAAATGCCTTCCGTCGCCAGGTATGGCTCAAGTCGGGCGGCTACATCTGCATCGATGAAACCGAGGCGCTGGTCGCCATCGATGTCAACACCGGGCGCCACAAATCGCAAAAAGACCTGGAGACAACCATCGTCCAGACCAACGTCGAGGCGGCCGACGAAATCTGCCGCCAATTGCGCCTGCGCAACATCGGCGGATTGATCGTGATCGACTTCATCGACATGCGCCATCGCAACGATCAACAACGGGTCCTCGGACGCATGCGCGAGGGCGTCAAGCGCGACAAGGCCAAGACCCGCCTTCTGCCCATCTCCCAGCTTGGGTTGCTGGAAATGACGCGCCAGCGCCACAGCGAGAGCATGGCCAGCGCGGTGTACGAAGACTGCCCGTATTGCAAGGGACGCGGCATGGTCAAGAGCGCCCTGACGATGTCGGTCGAAATCCAGCGCAAGATCAGCGAAGTGCTTCGCCGGCTCAGGGAACGGGGTTCTACCGATCAGCCGCATATCCGCATCTTCGTCCATCCGGAAGTCCTCAACCGTCTGCGCACCGAGGACGAAGCGTTGCTCATCGAACTGGAAAAGAAGCTGTCGGGCAAACTCAGCTTCCGGGCCGATCCGACGTTCCACTTCGAACAATTCAAGGTCGTCGATGCCCTCACGGGCGCGGAACTTGGATAATATGCCAACACGATTGCGTTTTACAGGATGGCACAGGGCGGCAATTGGGCTTCTTCTTTTCACCGCGCCGGCTCTACGCGCCGCTGAGACGTCTGAAGTCAATCCGACTGTCGTCGCCCCCTCGGGGCCGGCGCGCGACGTGTTCGTCCAGTTCGCAAATGCTCTTGAAGATTTGCAGAAACATTACATCGATCCATCG
The DNA here is from genome assembly GCA_964487175.1 of uncultured Verrucomicrobiota bacterium. Taxonomy (GTDB): domain Bacteria; phylum Verrucomicrobiota; class Verrucomicrobiia; order Palsa-1439; family Palsa-1439; genus CAWFPN01. The sequence goes on from CAZAQZ010000055.1 coordinate 7,015, forward strand.
AAGATTCAGACGGGCGAGCATTCAACCACGGCGCTGCGGGAATTCATCCGGTCTCTGGACCCGGAAGCGGATTTGTACACTGCGGACGAAGTTTCCGGGATCGATGCGCAGGTGCCGCCAGACCTGGGAGACATCGGCGTGAGCCTTGCAATTCGGAAGGACTATCCAACGGTGATCACCGCCCGCGATAACAGCTCCGCGCAGGATACTCATTTGTTCACCGGTGACCAAATCATCGCCATCGACGGCCAGCCCCTGCTGCACGCCCGGCTGTTCGACGTGGCCCATCGGTTGCAGGGGACTCCCCTCTCGACGCTGAAATTGCGGGTGCTTGATCCGGTCAGCGGGGAAACACGTCAGGTGGTTGTGGAACGCATGGTCATGCGCCCTGCCTCCGGTGTCCATTTGAAATTCCTAGGACAAGGCATCGCCTATTGTCGTGTTCCGGAATTCACTCTGCCGGTGGTGGAAAGCCTGTTGGCGGAACTGAAGAAATCGAAGCTGCAAATGGCCAAGGCGTTGGTGCTCGATCTGCGGAACAATCCGGGCGGAGGCTTCGATACCGCCATGGTCGCCGCCCGCCTGTTCCTGCCCGATAAAGCGGAGATTGTCTCCCTCGAGTATGGAAGACCCGAATATCGCACGACCTTTGTCAGTGACGGCAGCTATAAGTGCACCCTGCCCCTCGTCGTCCTCGTCAATGAAGGGACGGCCGCCGAAGCGGAGATTTTTGCCGGCGCGTTGCAGGATCACAAACGCGCGCGGTTGATCGGCAGCAGGACATTTGGCCGCGGCCTGTTGTTCGGTCAATTCCCCCTCCCCGACGGTTCGGCGTTGTTCATCCCGACCGCCCAGTTCATTCCCCCCTCGCACAAGCCGTTTAATTCCGTCGGCGTGACTCCTGATATTCTCGTCGAAGTTCCCCGCGAAACGGAGCGCCGCCTTGAGACCCTGGGCTTCGGTACGTTCGACTGGACCCAGGACAAAAACGAGGTCCTGGAAAGCGATCTTACCCTCGCTCGGGCATTGCAATTGTTCGCCAAGTAAACGCAGTTGCCGCTGGCGTGGGCAGTTGGTAGCATGCAGCAGGGTCAATGAACCAACACAAACTCACCCAGTTGCTCGGCGACGTGCGCACGGGCAAGTTGCCAACCGATGCGGCCTTGCGGCGTTTGAAATCGCTGGCCACGCACGACCTTCAATTTGCCCGCGTGGACGGACACCGCGCGTTGCGCAAGGGGTTTCCCGAGGTGATTTACTGCGAAGGCAAGACGCCACAACAGGTCGCAAAAATCGCGCGGTCGATCCTTCGCCACAATGATAATCTGCTGGCGACACGCGCTTCGCGCGAGACGTTTCGCGCAATGAAAGGCGCCTTTCCCAAGGCCCGCTACCACGAAGCTGCGCGCACGATCACTGTCGTGCGCAAGCCGCTGCCCAAACGCGGCGGCACAATCGCCGTGCTTTGCGCCGGCACCACGGACATCCCGGTCGCCGAAGAGGCAGCCGTCACGGTCGGCATCATGGGCAATCGGGTGAAGACGTATTACGACGTGGGCGTGTCGGGAATCCACCGGCTCCTGGCGTTGAATGAAGAACTGCTCGAAGCCAGCGTTCTCATCGTCATCGCTGGAATGGAAGGCGCGTTGCCAAGCGTCGTCGGCGGTTTGGTGGACAAACCCGTCATCGCCGTTCCCACGTCCGTCGGTTACGGAGCCAGTTTCGGCGGCGTTGCCGCCCTGCTGGCGATGCTGAACTCCTGCGCCAGCGGCGTGACCGTGGTGAATATCAATAACGGCTTCGGTGCGGGGTATGCGGCAAGTTTGATGAATCAGCTGGCCAAAACATGAACAGTTCAACCTGTTATCGCGAGCAAGGCGAGGACGGGCGACGGAAGGTTGAATCGATCTGTCCTTGGGACGAGTGAGTCTATGGACATTTCGTTCACGTGTCCCAGTTGCGCGCAACCTCTTGTAATCGAGGAAGCTGGCGTTGGCCTAAGCATCCGGTGTCCAAAATGTGGTTGTAGTCTTACCGTTCCGAAGTCAGCTACTGTGGAATCAAACGCCGCTCCAGTAGCGTTGGCGCCAATTGACCCCACACTTCTGTACACTCTTGTTCGAGGCCGCGGACCGTCAAAACTAACACAAATTACGGGCGCGCAATATTTCTACCGCACCCAAGAACAAAGAGCGCAAGGCCCTTTTAACAAACTGGAAATGCGTGCATTGATGCGAAAGAAAGTTGTCGAACCTGAGACCATGGTTTTTTGCCCGGCAACAAAGGCATGGCAACCCTGCGAACGATTTCCTGAACTTCCCAAGCCGGCATACAACAAATTGCTGCATTTCGAGAAAGACTCAAGATTCTCATCGCTTGTCCTCGAAATCCCGCGAATGGTCGTCGCACATATCGCGGGAAAGGCCACTGAGTCCGAGTTAGGTGCATGGTTGGTCAGCCGTATCAAAGAATGTGGATATCAATGCCCGGATTACGACGAAGGAACAATCAACGATCTTGTCGCTGACGAAAGAATAAAACTCGTCATTAAGACGAATAGGCAGACTTTGAGCGGATATCTCCAATACTGCCAACGAGGTGGTGCGGTTGTTGCGAATCCGCCGGACTTGATCGGGTTCTGAAGCTGAAATATGCAAGACAATGCCATGAACGCGGCTGAATACGGAAACTACATAAAGTTGTTTTTACCTCCGCTTATTACTGGGCTGACTGGTACGGCGCTGGGCTTTTACTTGGGGCGTTGGCAGAAACACAGGGAACTTTTCTATATTCGAAAATTGGAAACGTACAACTCGTTCAGATCTGCCTTATATGATTTCGGAGTCACCTGCAGAAGCTCCTCGTGCAACTGGGTGGAGGCGCTTCACGCTTCACAGGCACTCCAACGATCTTTCAATGAAGCGAGTTTTTACATGCCACAGTCATTGCTTGAGGACATTCGAGCCAAGATGCGTCCGGCCTTCGACCGCACAAAGAATATGCACGCGTTTGTTACAAATCCCGCTTCTGAATTCGACAAGCTAGGAGCTGCCCTCGAGTTGAACGACGCTAATGCTTGTCGAAAAGCACTAAAGGAATTCCTTTCCGTCCTCAACGATTTTTCGACTTCTGGACCAGGTCCATTCGAACCGCTTTGTGATGCCATCCCAGAAATCATTGAGATGCTTAAGAAGGATCTTGGTTCAGAAAGATTGGGCGGTAGTTTCTACCAGAGGTCGCGGGGTGTTTCGTGACGCCGAGATCCGTGACGTGGAAAGAGATCGAAGACATATTCCATTGCCTCGCGGTCATTTTCCGGGACGAGGGGCGCACAGCCCTGCCCCCGTTCGATTCAGAGCCTTCCTCGGCTATAGACGAAGATTGCGATACTTGGTGTCGTCAGTTGCCGGCGGTTTTGGGCGATGCGCCGTTACCACCACAACACATTCGGTCGTGGATGTTGGTTCGAGCGATCGCCGTGGCATCTCTCGCAAAGGCGCTCGCAGCAAAGGGCAATGAGTCGCCCGGCCCGCTGACTGCACAATTGATCGAGCAACTACTTATTCATGAGTGGCATGGCGCACTTCGTGAGAAGTGGGGCATGCTCGCTGATTATCAGAAGTGGTTTTCATGTTGATCTATCTGCACGATCAATCTTCTTGCGTTAAACTCTTCCACCTCGACCCCTTCACCGGCACAGGCGGGGACATGTTCCTAGGTGCCACCCGGTCTTGACCTTGGGAGTTCCGTAGCCCAGATTGAACGAATTATGACAAAGGCGACGATTGCACAGGCGAAGACGCGGCTCGGGGCGTTGATCGATGCGGCCCTGCGTGGCGAACGCGTGGTAATTACACGCGGATCGAAATCGGTGGCTGTGATTGTGCCGATCGATGCGGACGAGGCGCCAGTCCTGCGCGTTAGCGATGCGGCGGCGAAGTTTTTGGCGCATGAAGCGCGCGCAGAGCTGAAGACCGGTACCGCGCGGTCACACATGTAGCCTACTGCCTTCGCGGTCCCTCTTAAAAAGCCTCGTAAACATCGCCTATAAAAAAAACAACGGCAGCTAGATTCGGCTGCCGTTGTCTTTTACTTACGCATCCCTGGCCCCAATGAACGATTTCTCGGGGCCATGTACTTGCGATGCGGATACAACATACTGCTCATTCGGGATTCACCTAGTCCTTTCGCAAACAATCTG
>CAZAQZ010000056.1:0-6421 GCA_964487175.1 uncultured Verrucomicrobiota bacterium
ATGAGGAGCGAACACACTCCATCATGGATGAACGCCACGTGAGGATTAACGATCTGTACCTTTTTGCATCTGCTGAGATCGAACCGATCAGAGGAGAGTTTGAGGCAGCCTTCCAAATCAGGTTTATTCCCCACGACAGCTATCACTATGGGAATTACTATCTATTCAAATCCGGTGGCCTAATGGATGAGACGTTTAAGCTTTACCAGAATATAGAATTCGAGGGCGAATTGCTCGATCCACGATTCCCTCACGATTACGTTTTGCTAAGCGTCGCTGTTACTGCACGGTCGGAAGAATTGCAGCCGAGAATCGAAGCGCTCGGCGGCAAGCTTGTGGAGCGAGAGCGAGTGGAACCTGACAAAATCCCGTGAGCGAGCTCAGCTCTCAACACCTGACAGACGGGCTTTCGTGGCGAAGGGCCGCGATTTGGCATAAACGACAGAGATCCTTCGACAAGCTCAGGATGACGGCGTTGAAGAAGGGGCGGTGTAGCGGCGGTTGCTGCACACAAGGCAGGTGCAGCGTCTCGCGGAACTCGGCTCTGCGAAGCGCCGAATGTTTTTAACGAATTGACGACCGGCGTTTCATAGAAACGCCGCTACAACGTCATGGGTTGGCGATTGCGGTCAATCAGTTGCCCCATTGGAATCCCCGGCAATCCTGTGGTACGTTATGTATCGTGGTACCGAGCGAGCAAGCGTATCGAAGATTTCAAAGAAGGGTTGACCGGTTGTGTTCCCTGATCGTGGCCTCGGATTGGTCGGAGAGGGAGATCACCATCGAACGGCTGTTTCTGCGCACGGAGGCGGCGCGGTTGTTCCCGGAAAAATTCCATTTGTACGACATGCTGTACGAGAGCCGGTTTAAACGGTTGGTGTCGCAGTTTCGGGAACAGAAAGCGGCGTAAGACCTATCTGTAGCGGCGCTCTGTGAGCGTCGGTCGTTGGCTCCCCGGAAGATTTCGGCGGTCATAGACCGCCGCTACAGGTTCGACGACTACAATTATCTCGAATAGAAACCGATTAGTCCTTTTGCCACGGCGTCGGCGTATTCGCGGAAGAGGCTGGGGTAGGGGTGGCCTTCGATCTCGCGGGTGCCCTCATAATCCCCCAACTGGATGCGTTGATAGACGAGGCGGTTGTTCTGGTAATAAGGTTCGAGGAAAATGACGGGGCCGTCCACGAGCCGGTTGGCGGCGAGATTGCGGGCGTAGACGAACGAGTTCGTACCGCAACGAATCGCGCCTGATCCCTTCCCGTATTCCACGGCGGGGAGTTTGGTCGCCTCAGCCAGCGTCTGGGCGACGGATTCGGCGGCGGCCAGTTCGACGGGGTGTGAGCCTTCCAGCAATTTCCGAAACAGCCGCAGTTTCTGGTCGTCGTCGGCGACTTCGTTGGGCAGATAACAGCCGTGGACGAACACGACGAGGCGGTCGTCGTCCACCAGTTCATAGTGGTCATTCCAATCCACCGCGTTGACGTGGATGCAGACGGTGAGGTCGGGCTTGAGCTTTTCGTTGACGAGTTTGGCGCGGGCGGCGATCTCGGCGCTGCGATAAAAGAGCTGTTCCTGCCGTTTGCGGATGGCATCGGCGATGCCCGCCTCGCGGTCAAGCTCGGGCCAGCTACCGAATCCCCCGCTCTGCAACACGCTTAGCCGTGCTTCCGTAAAGAAATCATCGGGTCGACTCTCGGTGACGGGCTGGAAATCGTTCTTGGTCAGCAACACGGTTGCGCCGGCTGCTTCGAGCTGCGGCTTGAGCAACCGGGCGACCATCAGGGTGAGCACGGCTTCCTGCACGGGGCGATCGTGTTTATTGAGCTGGAAGAAGCGTTCCTCCATGCGGGCCCATTCACCGCCGATGTGGCCGGGATCGAGGACGATGCGAATGTCGCGCAACGGGGCATTGGTCGGGTTGTGCAACTGATGGACGTCGTCCAGTGTCTTGAACGCGGGCTTGACCCAATGCGCGCGGTTTCCGTCGCCAAACTTCAGTTCGTACAAGGGCGCGCCCTGATGGTCGGTTGTGGAAAACACGCGCACGGCGGAATTGGTGAACTCGAGATAATTCGTCAGCGCCCCGGAAGGGCAATAAACTTCATCGACCAATTTCTGGAATTGTTCGCGTGTGACAGTCTCCTGCCATGGATCGAGTACGGTCCAGTCCGCCGCAGAGCAACGGAGCGCAAGCGCGAGGAACGCCAGCGTCAGGAATCCGAATCGGGTGCGTCCCATTCGGCGGGGCTCCATTGGAGGATTTCGTTGATCTCGTCGAACACATGGATCGATTCATTGCTGAAGTAACGGGCGGAATCGATCGCGTTCAGTTCCTCGTACATCTCGTCTTCGGTGCAGGGCTGGACGAAACGATGCGTCTCGTTGAGCCGTTTGATGTGCGCGGCGCCCAGCGCATCGAGGAATTCGTAGTAGGGGCCTTCGGCGTCGCCGATGACGCGGGGAAGCGCGAACAAATCGGATCCGGCACTGAAAATGTTTCCGTCGGCGGGGCCCAATCGCAGGAGGCCTTCATTTACTTCCGATTCGATGGTGAAGACCTGGAAGGCCGCGGCCGCTTGTTTCTTCAGTCCGTTGGCGCCATAGCCGTCCATCGCCTCCACGAGATGGGCGACCTGGCGCGGGTCGAGCACGCCTATGACCGCGTCGTCCTCTTTCATTTCGCCGCTGGTTTGTTCCAGCCACCAATTCATGTCATCGCCGAGTCGGGCGACGATCCATTTCAAATCGTTTGATTGTTCCGTGTCCATTGAAACCGGTTGTTTGGATTCCTGCAAAACAGCTTTGAATTTCGCAACCATTGACGCCAAAATCAACTGCAATGAGCGTGACGAGTTATTTAGGCAAACAACCGCAGGTCGGCCCGGGCGTGTTCGTGGCCGAGGGAGCGCACGTGATTGGCGACGTGCAGATCGGCGAACAATCGAGCGTGTGGTTTAACAGCGTGTTGCGGGGCGACATCAACCGCGTGGTCGTGGGGCATCACACGAACATCCAGGACCTCAGCGTCTGCCACGTGGCGGATGATTACGCCTGCGTGGTGGGGAATTACGTAACGGTGGGGCATCGGGCGATTTTGCACGGGTGCACGGTGCACGGTGAGGTGCTGATCGGCATGGGAGCGGTGTTGATGAACGGCGTGGTGGTGGGCGAACAAAGCATCATCGGCGCGGGGGCGTTATTGACGGAAGGGCTGGACGTGCCGCCCGGGTCGCTGGTGTACGGCGCGCCGGCGAAAATCATCAGCAAGCTCGGTGAGAAAGAGCGCGGCCAGATCAAGGGTTGGGCGGAGAAGTATTGTCGCGTGGCGGCGAGCTATTTGACGGGAAAGAAGACCGGCCCGGGCGGTTAAGAAAGCCCAACTTGGGCCTTGTCCTCGGCGGATACTTTCAGGCTGGCGGTGTCGGTGGCGGTTGATTTCATTTGAATCTGATCGCCCGCCTCGGTGCGGGATGCCTGGATGGCGCCGACGGGAAGTTCCAGGACATAGACGGCGTGTTTGACGATGCAGGTGCGAAATGGAGGGAGCGCGGGCACGGCGCGAATCACGCGCAGTTCCTTATCCATGAACAACACGTCGATCGGGAAGCGCATGCCGAAGGTGTGAATTCCGTAACAACGGTCCAGCAACAGTCCTTCGCCGGGGGCGAGGGTCTTGCGGTTGAGCAAACCGACCATGCGCTTGACGACGCTGTCAGCAAAATGACAACGGTCGGAAAGCGCCGATTTCTTTGTTGCGTTGAACAGGATCATGGCGGAACTATTTTCCGTTATTGCATCAATTGACGGTAGATATTGATCGCAGCCGGACCCAAAATAACCACGAACAATGCCGGGAAAATGAACAACACCAGCGGGAAGACGATTTTCACAGGCGCTTTCATGGCCTGCTCCTGGGCGCGCTGGCGGCGGCGCACGCGCATCGAATCGGCCTGAATGCGCAGCGTGTTGGTGATGCTGCCGCCCAGACGGCTGGCGTGAACCACGGCGGTGATGAAGGTTTTGAGTTCATCCACGCCGGTGCGGTTGCCCAGGTCTTCCAATGCTTCCAGGCGGGGTTTGCCGAGGCGGATTTCGTTCAGGGTCTTGGCGAATTCCTCGGAGAGCGGGCCTTTGATCTTGCGCATCGTATAGCCGACGCCCGAGTCAAAGCCCATGCCGGCCTCAACGCTGATGGAAAGGATGTCGATGGCGTACGGCAGGGAGAGCAGGATTTCCTGCTGTCTGGCGGACACACGTTTGCTCAGCACAAACAGGGGCAGATCAAAGCCGCCGATTGACGCGATCACCAGATAGACAATATCCATCGGATCGGTCCAGACGGAACTTTGGCCCGAAGAACGGCCCATGGACAAGAGAAGCAAAAACGTCAGCACAAAGCAGCCGGCCGCGCTGACCCAGCACAGGCCGAGCAACTGCACCGCTGTGACCCGGGGATACAATCCGGCCGTGACCAGTTTTTTATGCGTGCGCTCGCTGATTTCAGCCGGCGCGTAGCCCCGAAAGAGTTTGGCCACCGATTCTCCCAACGGCAGCAGCACGCGCTGGAGGAATGGTTTGCTCAGTTCTTCTTCAGGAGTCGGGTCATCGGTGACCTTGATCTGTTCGATTCGTTTCTCGACCGCAAACTTGTCCGAACTGCGGTAGAACCCCAGAAACAACGCTACCAAGAACCCGACGATCAATAGTATCAGTGCGATGAGCAGCATGGGTTAGACCTTGATCTGAATGATCCTGTAAATGAAATAGCCGCCGATCAACTGCCAGATAACAGCGCAGATCAGCATAATGACGCCGTAAGGGACATCAAGACCCCCCATGTGCGCGGTGGGCGGACCGAACAAGGGCGCAAAATAGTCAGGCGCTTTCAGAAAAAAGAAAAGGAACAGAACGGCCGGCAACAATCCCACGATCAGGCCTGAGAGCCTGCCTTGTGCCGTCAGGACGCGAATATCACCCTGGATGCGCAATCGTTCGCGGATCGTCTCGGCCACTTTTTCCATGATCTCGGTCAAATTCCCGCCGACGTCCTTTTGGATCAAATAAGCGCTGATCACGATATCCAGGTCCTGGCTGTTGATGCGCTTGCCCAGGTTCGTCAGTGCTTGATCAACTGTGGATCCCAGGTTGATTTCCCGAAGCATGCGATTCAGTTCCTTCGAGATGGGGTCTCCCATTTCCTTGGCGATCAATTCCAGTCCCTTGAGGAAGCCGTACCCGGACCGCAGGGAGTTGGTGAGCAACATCAACGCATCGGCCAGTTGCATAATGAATTTGGTGCGGCGCCGATTCTGATGGATCCTCACGAAAAATGCCGGGGCAAAGAAGCCCACGAGTGCCAAAATAATACCACTGTGCGCGTACCCCAATGCATAAAGACCTATGATCAGACCGATGCCCGCCAGTGCCAGACGCAGTAAAATGTACTCCGAGGCGCGCATGGGGATGTCGGCGCGTGCCAGTTCTTCCTCGACTTTCTGGATGTAACGGCGCCCGACCACCAAATGAAGCATTCGTGGCACGGGACTGAGGCCGCGCAACTCGGCATCGGCTGCCTGGGCCGCTTCCTCCTCGATCCCCGCATAGGTCTCGAGTCGCTCGGCAAGGATCGCTTTGCGGCGTCCAAGAACCAGGTAGGCGCCATAGACGCCCAAGCCGATCGTCGCGGTCGCCAAAAAAATGATCCATACAACAGGAGTCATGCTCAGCGCGCCTCCGGTGTCCGCTTGAATATCTCCGTCGGCAAATGGACGCCCGCCCCGGTGAACCGATCCAGAAACTTCGGCACCATGCCGGTCGCCTGTATGCTTCCCAGCACTTTGCCGCCTTCGCCAACGCCCTTCTGGTGGAACGTGAACAGGTCCTGGAGAACGACAACGTTGCCTTCCATCCCCTGGACTTCACTGACGCTGACCACCCTGCGGCTGCCGTCGCTCAACCGGCTGATCTGCACAATCATGTGGATCGCTGCCGCCACCTGCTCGCGAATGGCGCGTGACGGCAAATCCATGCCGGACATCATCACCATTGTTTCCATGCGAGAGAGGGCATCGCGGGGGGAGTTGGAGTGGATGGTGGAAATGGAACCTTCGTGACCGGTATTCATCGCCTGCAGCATGTCCAGCGCTTCGCCGCCACGCACTTCACCAACGATGATACGGTCGGGACGCATACGCAGGCAGTTGCGCACCAGGTCACGAATCTTGATTTCGCCCTTGCCCTCGATGTTGGGCGGACGGGACTCCAGCCTCACGACGTGGGGTTGATGAAGCTTCAATTCGGCCGCGTCCTCCACCGTCACGATGCGTTCGCCCTCGGGAATGAAGGAAGACAACACATTCAGCAACGTGGTCTTGCCCGCGCCTGATCCACCGGAGACCAGAACGTTGAGTTTAATCTTCAC